>CANLIF010000055.1 GCA_947491175.1 Actinomycetota bacterium | reverse complement strand
TCTTGCACAATGCAAGCTTCACCGTTAATTGGAATCATGTCCTGCGGGCAAGCCGAGAACGCCACTATGCAGTCCATTTCGGCACGAAGTTCAAGATAGTCACCAGGCTTCGCCTCAGCAGGGAAATAAGTTAGCGTGCTGCCGTTAGACACTGGCACGTTCATAAAGATATTGAAAGGTGCTGGCTGGTTGATTCGAGTTACTCCAATAGCTTCGAGTGCTTGGCCAAGATTGTCGGTGCAGTTATCGTGGTAACCCTGCGCACCTAAAAGCTGATATCGATAAATATCACAGGCAGCCATCAATGTGTCATGAATACCAGGGGATGTGTCAGCGGTTAGCGTCACAATTGGTCGACGCTTGGTTGTTACGAGTGAGTCGCCAACTTCTGGAATAGTTTTTCCAAGCGAAACGTGAGTGTGTTCCATCGAAAGCGGTTCAGCTAAGTCATCGGCATTAAATGCCCAAAAGTCAACAACTTGTAATCCAAGAGTGTTGATGACTCTTAAGGTTTGACCCTTTTTCATACGATCGGCAACGCCTCGGCGAGCTGGGATAAGTTTTAAATCAGACAACTTGACCTCCATAAATTCACGCTATAAAGACACCTTAGGCTGTTAGTCATGGCTATTGATACAACTCGGTTTAAAATTCATCCTGAAGTTGCAGAGGCCCTTGCCTCAGGCCAAGCGGTGGTCGCATTAGAGTCCACAATCATTAGTCATGGTCTGCCAAGCCCACGAAACGTGGTGGTAGCCGGAGACATTGAACGTAGTGTCCGCGATGGTGGCGCGACTCCAGCCACGATTGCAATTCTCGATGGCGTGGTTCGGGTTGGTTTGACTGCACAAGAACTCGAAATCCTGGGTGATCCCGCCAGTAACGTGGTTAAGGTATCAATCCGAGATCTTGGACCAGTGTTGGCTGCTGGCGGCAATGGCGCAACAACTGTTTCAGCAACGAGTCACATTGCGCACTTAGCCGGAATCAAGTTCTTTGCAACTGGTGGCCTGGGTGGCGTGCATCGAGGAGCTCAAGATACTTACGACGAATCTGGGGACTTAGTAACCTTGGCGCGCACCCCAATAACCGTTACTTGCGCCGGAGTTAAATCAATACTTGATGTTGGCGCCACGTTAGAGCGCCTTGAGACTCTTGGCGTAACAGTGGTTGGCTTTGGTACTGATGCCTTCCCAGGTTTCTATCGGGCGGACTCTGGTTTTGGCGTGCCATGGCGGGTAGACACGGTAGCTCAAGCGGCAGCAGTTGGAATCCAACGCGATGCAATTAAGGCACCAGGTGCGGTAATCATCGCTAAGCCGGTTTCTGAGGCTGATCAATTGGATCTGGAATTGCATGATCGAGTATTAGCCCAAGGCCTGGCGGCAGCAGACAAGGCCGGAGTATCGGGTAAAGACGTTACGCCGTTTTTACTTGACTGGTTCCACACTCAAACCAACAATCAATCCCTGGAAGTCAATGTCACTCTAATTAATGCGAACGCTCGGTTAGCTGCCGAAATCGCAGTTGCTGCCTTGTAGTCATGACCACTCAAGTGAATTCTAAGATCTGCATTATTGGCGACATTAATGTCGATGTTATTACTTTGCTATCCGGACCACTTCAAAAGAACACCGATACAACATCGATAAATGCAATTACTTTAGGCGGTTCGACCTGCAATGTTGCAGTTTGGCTAACGCACTTAAATGTCGACGTTGATCTTGTCAGTGCAATCGGCGATGACGTTCTAGGCAGTTGGGTGATCACCCAAATTCAAGCCTTTGGTGTCTCGGATCAGAACATTAAAACCGTACCTAACAACCGAACCGGAACTTGCGTCATTTTGGTTGATGAAACGGGTGCTCGCTCGATGATGCCTGATTTTGGCGCAAACTTAGTCCAGTCAGTTGACGAAAAATTGGAAACTTTGATTAGTGAATCTGACATTGTAGTTATGAGCGCCTACACATATTTTCGCCCGGAGTCACAAAAGTTTGCGTTAGATGTTCTTGAGTGTGCAGAGAAATCAAATACCCGAATTGTTATCGATGCCGCATCCAGTTCACCGATTGAAAAAACAGGAGCCAATAAAGTCCGCAAGTACTTAAGTCGGGCAGACCTAGTCCTGGCTAACGAAGATGAGTTTGCAGCCCTTGAGCAAGACGCACCAGAAAATTGGACAGGCGAATTTAAGAACTTAATCGTTAAGCGTGGTCCGCAGGGTGCGCTTTGGTTAAACCACGGCATGGAAGTTGCATCTGTTGAAGCAGAAGAGGTCCAAGTGGTTGATACCACCGGAGCCGGAGATGCCTTTTGTGCTGGACTGTTATCTCAACTGTGCCTTCGGGATGACTGGGGCAGCCTAAACGACGTGGACTATGCGCAGTCGTTGTTAGTTGCCTCACGTGCGGCTGGCGAGAACTGCAAAACTCTCGGGGCTACGCCAGTTTCTTAAAATTAAAGCGCTAATTCTTCTTCAGTTACGAAAGTCCAAACTAATCCGTTGTCCTGACCAGTTATTTGGATGCACCCGATCGCTTCGCCTTCTTCACTGAGTACAAAAGCTGGGCAAGACACAAAGTTGCCATCAGACTCGCAAGGTCCCATGGTGTTAAACGGTACATCTGGGCCTGAAACCAATCCGTTTGATGCCCATACGCCATTGTCTGCAATAAATGATTCAACGACTTCAGCGCTCACTTCACTATCTGCAACACCGCAAGCTACAGTTGCGACGCGGTATTGCACACCGTTAACCACTAAATCAGATTGTTGGCGCACAAATGGTGTTGCGCCTTCCGAGTAGCTTGCGCACTCTAGGGTGACATTTGCTTCTACAACGGGTGGCATTTCTTCGTAGGCAATGGTTGGAGCAATTGTTGTTGGTGAAACGCTTACTTCAGAGGTACTGGCTGCCGGTGTTTGCTCAGAGCAGCCCACAAGGGCTAGCGAGACGATAATGCCAGAAATCAAAACTGGAAGTTTCATACTTTTAGCCTATGTTGGTTGTGCACAACGCTTGGTTAGCCACACACAACGGGATGCTTGTCAGATCGTCTGAGGTGAGCGATACATTGAAGGTTATGGAATCACGCTTTGCAAACCCAGGAGATGTCGGCCATTTTCTGCATTATGGGGGATCAGGCGGCACCCACGAGCTGGATCATGATTTTGTTGTGGTCGACGTGGAAAGCTCTGGGCTAGACCCGGCGGCTGGAGCGCGGGTAATAGAGATTGCCGCAGTGCGGATCAACCAAGCTGGCCAGATCCTAGATTCGATGTCTTCACTTGTTAACCCCGAGGATGGCAACACTGGCGCCGATTGGATCCACGGCATAACCGCAGACATGGTTAAAGATGC
This sequence comes from Actinomycetota bacterium, assembly GCA_947491175.1. Lineage (GTDB taxonomy): Bacteria > Actinomycetota > Actinomycetes > S36-B12 > UBA5976 > UBA5976. Next base: position 4,625 of record CANLIF010000055.1, on the reverse strand, counting down.
TCCCACGTTTGATCAGGTTTTCGATGACTTTGCGCGAGTAATGGACAACGCGATTTTTGTGGCTCACCATGCCAAGTTTGATGAAGGTTTTGTAGCTGCCGAAACTCAACTTGCGGGTGCCAAACTTTTGATGATGCCAGCGATTTGCACCTACTGGCTAGCTAGAAACACGGTAAAAGGAACTGACAATTTCAAGTTGGGAACTTTAGCAACCCACTTTGAGATTTCACAAGAAAGTGCGCACACTGCCCTAGACGATGCCAAGGTAGTAGCGCAGTTACTTCCGAAAATGCTTGCAAACTACAAGGCGCTTACGTATTTCACTAATCCAACACCACAACCAAGAATTGGAAATAGTTGCGCGCTAATGCCTCGATAGGCATTAAACAATCTAGTTAATTGTTACAGCGCCATTTGGAGTTTGGAAAGTAACTGAGATTAATCCGATTTCATCGTCTTCAACCCAAGTCAATGCGATGTCATCAAGAAGCGCTTCTGGGGTATCGCCCAACCATGAAGTTAATGAATCACGGTCACCACTTAAGGCAAATTCGGAGATGCTGACAGAATCGGTTCCACCGATACTTGGATGCGCGCTCATGTCATCCCACTTAATAAAAAACGGCAAAATTGGCTCGGCGATTAAGTCGATAACGCCAATCTGTTTCCAAGTTAAATCAGTGCCACCGGGACGCAAGCGATGTCCCGGACCAGCCTGGCGTCCAATGCGAGTTTCTAGGGGAGCTACATCGTCAACACGAACTGCCCAACCCATCCAGCCACCGCCAGCTTCGGCACGATTGCGAACCGCTTGCCCAAAGGGAACTGTTTCGGCGACTGGGTGCTCAAGTGGCGCAACAATTTCGATGTATTGTCCTGATGCCATTGGCAAAATAAAGTTTCGGGTTCCGGCGCGCGGGTGCTTGCCACCATCGATAAATGCAACGCCTAACTCAGCACCAAGTCGCTGTACGGTGTCCGCAAGTTCGGCATTGGTGACGGCGTAGGCGACGTGATCAAGTTGCATGTTAAAACTTTGGCACAACCGGGATGGGTCCGCAGCACCGGGGTCTAGTTTCGAGCGCGACACGCTGGGCGTGTCATTACCGAGGTTGTGGGCGTTTGTTGTCTAAGTTTTTCGTTAAGCACCCAGAGGGACGGCGGAGGGGAAGCCACCCGAACTCTGGGTGCTCCTTTATGTCCAAAATTAGCTCGGACTCCAAGTTAAAAACATGCGAATCATCTGTTCACAGGATTAAGTTACGCACAATTAAAACGCAGGTATGGATTTGATTTCGTGACTATCGCACGCTGTTGCAATGGAAAATAAAACCGATGAGCAAACCGCAGAGTCCTTAGTAGATTCGCAGGCACCCTCGCTCAGTGCCCAGCAAGTAAAGCAACGCAACACCCAAATATCAAAGGCAGCAAAGGACTTTGCCGAAGCCATCGCAACCGATGCATTTGCGGCTCGAGGCGATCATGTCGCCAAGATCTTTGAGCGTCTCCAAAATGAAGCAGACCTAAATTGGCAAGAGCATGCGCAACTAAGTGTTGGTCTTTGTGACATCCGGACTCGAGATGGGTTATTACGGATGCTCCACGATTCACCTGAATTGCGGGGACAATTTCAAGCCCACTTGATTCGCGAAGTGGCCAGATCGCAACCAGAATTCGTGGCCCCACTTGCCACCGTCTACGCAGGAATTGCTTGGCTCGAAGGTCAAACACAGATGACACGACTGGCAATTGATCACGCCTTAGAAATCGACTCCAGTTACTCACTTGCCCAACTGCTTGACATTGCGCTTCGCCACAACGTGCCGCCAACTGTTTGGTCATCGTCATTAGCGGCTGTTGGTTTTGATGCATGCCTCAAGGGCGCTGCGTAATCGCAGATTATCCACAACTCGAGAAAATGAAGTTGGCTCACGAGGCAAACCATCTAGGCTCAAACTCTCAGGGCTTCCAGTTCACATGTGTTTCGGGGGAAATCATATGAAAATCAAATTGGCACGATGCGCTTTGGTCGTAGTCATGGGCTTTGGATTAGTTACATCCACGGGCTCGGCAAGTTTAGCTGCCACTCCTGATGTTGGCGGGAACAACTCGATCTCGGCATACGTGGGTACTGGAGGGTTGTTGTTGCCAGATTCATTTTCAGGATCAACAGAGACAAAGTCTGCGGTGGCAAATTGTCTTGGTTGCATCTGGCGCTACTCGATCTATTGCATGCAAGGATCCAACGTGCCTTGTAAGCACGCTGTGACATCGTGCCCGCGCGGGAGTTTGCTTTATAGAGTTTGGTTTGGTCTGACTCCCAGCACGACAGCCGTAGTTGGTTCGGTGTGCTGGGGGAGTTCCACGCCGGTAACTCGCAGACAAGTTGAAGGCCGAGTGAACGACTATGTGATTAGGTACATCCCTGCCTTGCGACCAGGTTTTGATCCACCGGGTGGTTCGCTCACTACCGTGCCAGTGATTTTTTGGACTGGACAGCCCAGGAGTTTTAGTCCACCAAACTTCGTGCTGTCGGGTCATTCGGTATCGATCACAGCTACGCCAACTTGGCGCTGGACTTGGGATGATGGGACATCTGTTTGGAAGAGTGTGGCCGGAGATCAGTATCCGAGTCGGCAAATCACGCATCAATACCGAAGTCCAGGCAGATACAGCGTGGGAGTCACTGCCGTCTGGCAAGCTAAGTACACCGTCTCAGGCATTGGAACTTTCGATGTCTCAGGTGAGGTGCTAAGGCAGGCAAAGACCTTAGATGTGCCTATAGCCTCGGCCAGAACCGTCCTGGTCTCGCACTAGCGATCCGGGCCTGGCTTCTGCAGTGATACGAATGGGAAGTGCAAAGTGTCACAAATGGGGAGTACAATGTGAAAGCATCTTAAGGATGTGGCCCGTGTTGAGCATTTTGCTTGACAAGGGCTCTTGCTATTGCCCAGGCCAATAGCAAGATAGGACAGGCAATACAAGTTAGTGTTGAAAGAGGCATAAGTGGCAATGACTAAACCGACTCCAGCCAAGAAGGCACCGGCCAGTAAATCAACGGCCAAGAAGGCACCGGCCAGTAAATCAACGGCCAAGAAGGCACCGGCCAGTAAATCAGCGGCCAAGAAGGCCATTGCCGGAAAGCCAGTTAAAAAAGCTATTGCTAAGCCAGTTGCAAAGAAAGCCTCAGCTGCAAAAAAGAATTCGGTTCCAGTAAAAAAGTCTGCTGTAAAAGTATCCGCTAAAAAAATTGTTGCAAAACCAGCCACAAAAGTAACTGCCAAAAAGGCAACCACTACTTCAACTACGCCCCCTAAGGCTTCAAAGAAGTCTGCAAAGGCCGGCAAAATGCTCGACGTTGTTGACGGAGTAGTAATAGATCTCGACCTAGTCGTTGTAATCTCCGATGTTGAACTTGCTGCTGCCGCTGTACTTGAAGTCGATTTAGAAACTGAACTCGCCGCAGACCTAGGTGACATTGCAGACGAGGATGAAGCTAAGCCAGTTGTTGCGCCCGATAGTGACAACTTAGTTATCTCCGATGTAGATGACACAGATGAACCAGTCCAGCAAGTTATAACTGCCGGTGCGACTGCAGATCCCGTGAAGGATTATCTAAAGCAAATCGGTAAAGTTCCATTGCTTAATGCTGAAGAAGAAGTTGACTTAGCAAAGCGAATCGAAGCTGGTTTATTTGCCGAAGAATTACTAGCAACTCGTGGACCGTTCAAGGATCGTCGACAGGGTGATTACGAATGGATTGCCGAAGATGGTCAGCGCGCAAAGAATCATTTGCTTGAAGCAAACCTTCGCCTAGTCGTGTCCTTAGCGAAGCGCTACACCGGACGTGGCATGTTGTTCTTGGACTTGATTCAAGAGGGAAACCTTGGCCTGATTCGTGCGGTAGAGAAGTTTGACTACACCAAGGGTTACAAGTTCTCGACATATGCAACCTGGTGGATTCGCCAGGCGATCACCCGTGCAATGGCAGATCAAGCCCGTACAATTCGTATTCCCGTTCACATGGTTGAAGTCATCAATAAGTTGGCACGAGTTCAGCGCCAGATGCTTCAAGATCTTGGCCGCGAACCAACACCTGAAGAACTAGCCCGCGAACTCGACATGACCCCTGAAAAGGTCGTTGAAGTTCAAAAGTATGGTCGAGAGCCAATCTCGCTGCATACTCCACTTGGCGAAGAAGGCGATAGCGAATTCGGTGATTTGATCGAAGACTCCGAAGCAATTGTGCCTGCCGATGCAGTCTCGTTCACTTTGCTGCAAGAGCAGCTGGACTCAGTCCTTGATACTTTGTCAGATCGCGAATCTGGGGTAGTAAAGATGCGATTTGGCCTTACCGATGGTCAGCCAAAGACCTTGGATGAAATCGGCAAGGTTTACGGGGTAACTCGTGAGCGTATCCGTCAGATTGAATCTAAGACCATGTCCAAGCTTCGTCACCCATCTCGTTCTCAGGTTTTGCGCGACTACTTGGATTAAGAATTTTGGTTGCAGAGCCATCATTGTAAGTAGAGCGATCGTTACAACAGTCAAGTGCTATTCCATTTTTGCGTGTCGTAACCCTGTAATACTTTTTGTTTCAGGCAAAGTTAAAATGTAAAATAATC
>CANLIF010000054.1 GCA_947491175.1 Actinomycetota bacterium | reverse complement strand
TCTGAAATCATGAATACATTCCTCCTGCAGTCCGCATTACCGGACTGGTTAAACGGTCGGTGTGATGATCAGAAGATCGGACACCCTCTCAGCCCACCTTGTTGTGGACTCCCGTGTCTTGCTAAGGCAACTGTATGTCATTTCTGCCAACCGTGCTTATGAAGTGTCATTTCTGCCAACCATCCTCATGAAGTGTCAGATCTGCCACTTACGCTCATGAAGTGTCATTTCTGCCACTTATGTGGGCTATCTGCCGTCACTGATAAAGTCACTCAGGCAGGTAGTTTGGCCCGCGTAGCTCAGTGGATAGAGCGTCTGCCTCCGGAGCAGAAGGTCGAAGGTTCGATTCCTTTCGCGGGCACGTGAGTGAGCAAAGCCCATCCCGAAGCACATTCCTGGTTCGACGCACCCTTGTGTTTGGTTCCCTTGCTTTGGGTTTGATATTTGCTTTGAAATTCGCTTCGGGGCTGGTTTCTACTCAATCGATAGAGGGCTCCTCAGCTGCGCCAGTTCCGGTACCTGTGGTAACTCCAGCATATGATTGCGAAGTTAACTCACCACTGCCACAAAGTTTTTTCGACACTTGGTCTACCGAGTTTGAGCCAACGAGTTTTAATGTGACTGTGATGGATCTAGTCGAAGGCTGCACCTACACCCTTGGGGATAGCGCTCTAACTTTTCCAACCGCATCTACTGGCAAGGTGATTGTCGCCACTGGAGTGCTTGAAATGGTTGCTGCTGGAACTTTGGATTACGCTTCAGTAGATTCTGACTTGGAGTTGATGATCACCCAATCTGACAACAGCGCCGCTGATCGATTGTTTAAGAAAATTGGAAAAAACGACGCGGTGATTTCAATTGCAAGTCGTTATGGATTGCTAAGTACAACCACCGGTGGTGCTTGGGGAACCATTATGACCAACTCAAACGATCAAGCATTGTTATTGAACCAAGTTGTTGGAACCACTGAGAGTCCGCTTCCAGAGGCGCAACGAATTATTCTTCGTGACTTAATGTCCAGAGTTAACACTGAGCAAGCATGGGGAGCGGGAAGTAGCGGTGGAACCCCAGATCTATGGACTGCAGCGGTTAAGAATGGTTGGTACCTATCAGTAGCAGGGGATCGCCCGCCTGTTGGTTTGTGGCGAGTTAACACCATGGGATATGTCTGGGATCAAGAAAAATCTCCACGCTGGATATTTTCTGGATATTCAAACGCTTGGATAACCCAGGAGCGTGGGATTTCTGCTTGGAATGAGATCACTAAACAGCTGTCAAAAACTTTAGGAGTTCGCTAGGAAGCGTAAGGTTCCATCTTTGGACATTTTCGGCCAGGCGCAACTAATGGCTCAAAGTGCCACCACTCATTTTCATACCGGCGACATAGGCCATATTTATATCCATTCTTTTCAAGCCAAGCTGCAGCTTTCTCGCCTTTCGCCCCACCGACACGGTAGTTGATGTCGATAGCTATACCCCAAGGATGGTTGGATTTTTTTGGGGGTAAAACCCATCTAGTTGCAGCTGTAACCGAACCATTTCGTTTTACGGCTCGGTCAAACAAGATTTGTTGTTGCGCAAGACTTCGATACCCACTTGTGATTGTGAGGGTGTGTCCAATTAATTTGGCAGCCACTTTTGCTACCTCGTAGCGAGCTTTGAATTGCGGAACTAAATCACTTGGTCGGTTTTTTGGACGAGTAATTGGTTGCGTGCCAAGTGAAATTTCACTTTGGGTGCATAAGCCCTTGGTAACTTTACGTACGTTTCCAGTTGATTTATTCGCACAATAATCCAGTACCGGGGTTTCCTTGGCGCTGACTTGGTTGGCTGGGATAAGTAGTGAAAAGACCAGGGCTCCCAATGCACACTTCAAATGATTGGCCTTCATAAATATTCAGCCTACTGGGCTACTAGAACCGTAATTGCCAGCCGATAGAGTTTTGCCTGTGATTGACGGGCGTGCTCTAGTAGAGCTAATCATCGCTTCGGTAGCAATCATCCTCGTACCCGGTCCAAGCGTGATGTTTGTGATTGCTAGGGCGGTCGCTTGGGGTCGAATCACTGCAGTGCTAACAGCGCTTGGTAATGCACTCGGAATGCTTTTATTGTCAGTATTTATAGCGGTTGGGCTAGGCCCTTTGCTGCAGCGCTCGGAATTACTTTTGGTCATCGTGCAGGTTCTCGGTGGGCTTTATTTGATTCACCTTGGAGTAGGTGCCTACCGACACAGGCAAGAGCATGCCGACGACATGATAAAGATTGAAGAAATCAAACCAAGTAATTTTCAAATCGTTAGACAAGGGTTTACGGTGGGTGCCTTAAACCCTAAAGCTTTAGTTTTCTTTTCTGCGGTGTTCCCACAGTTTGTTGATTCAGATGCTGGATCAATTACATTTCAACTCTTGATGTTTGGAGTTATTTTTGCCGCTTTGAGTTTCCTATTGGATGGAATGTGGGGCGTACTGGTCGGCTCAAGTCGCGATTGGTTTGTTACCTCAAAGAATCGACTGGTAGTCCTTCGCACAATTGGTGCTGTGGTCATGATGGCGCTTGGTGTGGGAGTAATCATTCCCATCATTTTTAATTACATAAAATAGTAACGACCGGCAATCCCAATTGGGATCACCGGCCACCGCCACTAATTAGTCAGCTAGATTTTTGCGAACTTTACCAGCACCTAGGTAGCCAACAACTCCAAGCAAAACGACGACTGCGAAAGTTCCAAGCGTGAAGCCCAAAACTGCGCCTTGCGTTGTTCCCCAGATTTCTGCGTAATCATATTCCATGCCTAACGCAGATTCCAAGGTTCCTGGGAATAGCGCCACAATGGATCCAATAACGATGTATGCCATTACCAAACTTCCTAGAATGTGGAAGCCTCTGGATCCACCAGGTACCTGGTAGCTCCTTGGAACATCAGGATAGATTCGTTTTAACTTCATTAGTGCCGGAATGATTGTCAAATAAGAAACCAGCAGCGTAGAAATAGCACAAAATAGCACCACACTAAATAGCACCGCAGCATCACCTTCAACCAACAGCGTTGCAGCAACCACGAAGACCGTAGACATCACGCCAGACAATATATTTACGCGTAACGGCGTGCCAAGCTTTTCGTTGAATTCTCCAAAATAACCATTGAAGAATGTTCCGTCAGCTGCCGCCATGGCTTGGATTCGATCAGTAGCAATCATCCATGAACTGCCCTGGTTTAATAGGGCATAAACGAAAAGAAGCGCCGTTATGGATAGCAAGGTACTTGCCGCTGAACCGTAGATACTGAATACCGTTGCAACGGCTGCCATAAAGCTGTCAACACCAGCTACTTCTTCTGCTGGGATAACTAGCAGAATTGCAAGTACCGGAAGCAAGTAGGCGAGCATTGCAATAGATGTGCCACGTCGGATTGCCGGCGCTGTGTCTTTAGCCGCATCAAACATTTCCTCTGATGCAGCGTTAGGCGCCTCAAAGCCGACATATGCGAACGCAAGAACTGGCGCTACTGCTAAGAATCCACCGAGTGTTGGTGACAAGCCACCAATGTCAAGTCCTTGGAATCCGTTTTGGAAACCATAAACAACTGTGGTTCCCACCAACAGCATTAAGACAATAAGTTTTGCCCAGGCTCCCACGTTGACGAAAATCTTTCCGGTCTTGAGGCTCACGATCGCAAGTAAAATTGCAATCCAGACGAACGCGAGTTTAAAGATCCAGTTCAAAGTCGAATTTGTTGATAAATCAAATACGTAGGCATTGAATGCTTCATTGGCAACTAAGACGAGGGTTCCACCTAGCCAAATTGGATTTGTGATCCAATACAAAACACTAGTAATGCCAGCAAACAATCTGCCATATGCGAATTTAACCCACTGGTATGGCCCGCCTTCTTGTGGAAAGGCACCACCGGTCTCGGCAAAAATCATACTGAATGGAATCATGAAAGTTATTACCATGAAGACCCCCCAGAAGAGATTTTCTAGTCCGCCGGACGCAATCGTTCCAATAGTGTCTAGTGCAACAACAGCAGCGACAATAAATAGAACTATGTCAGAGCGCCGTAACGACTTAACTAATTTCTTTTCCTGTTCGACTGCAAGTGCAGTCTGCTGTCGATTTACCAATTGAGACATATTGCCCCTCCTATATTTCCTAGTGGATAACACCATCTGGTGTAGTTCGTTCTAGAACTCTTCGCATAGCTTCAACCATTCGATCTGCTTCCGCTTCCGTCATAATTAGTGGCGGTGAAAGCACTAAATTATGTCCACAGTCACGCACAATCACACCTTCTTCACGACGAATCACATCTGGCAACATTGGTTGCAACATTGGAAGTGGTGTGCGGCTTTCCTTGTCAGTGACAAGTTCTACTGCATGCATCATGCCAACAAAACGAACCTCACCAACAATCGGAAGCTCCAAGAGGGTTCGCAAACCTTCGTGCAGGTATTGCCCCATTTTCTTTGCCCGATCAAGCAGACCTTCTTGCTCGATGATTTCAAGATTCTTAAGTGCCACAGCTGCAGCAGTCGGATGACCGTTGTAGGTGAATCCCATTGGGAATCCAAAGTCTTTTTCCAATTCATCAGCAACAGCATCTGTTGTTAAGACTGCTCCCAGTGGGATGTAGCCAGATGTGATGCCCTTGGCAGTAATGATGATGTCTGGCTGGACATTGAAGTACTGAGCAGCAAACCATTCACCAACGCGACCATATGCGGTAACAACTTCATCAAAGATCAAAAGGATTCCATGTTTGCGCAAAACTTCTTGCACTCGAGTCCAGTAGTCATCAGGTGGAACTAACATGCCACCAACACCCATGATTGGTTCGCCCACCATGGCTGCAATCTTGTTGGCACCAATTCGGGCGATTGTTTCTTCTAACTCGTTGATCAAAAAGTCAGTGGGATCTTGACCGTTGAAGAGTTCCTGCCGGTATGGCCATGGAGTCGTTAGGTGTTGAACGTTTGGCATATTTGGACCAAAGCCATCGTGATAAACATCAAAGCCGGTCAGTGTTCCGCCACCATAGCCAACACCGTGATAGGCCTTTTCGCGAGCTAAAATCCAGTTGCGGTCAGTTTCGCCTTTACGGTGATGGTAATAACGCGCCATTTTTATTGCAGCTTCATTGCCTTCAGATCCACCGCTAGTGAAATACACATGATTTATGTTCTCTGGTGAGATTTCGACCAGTTTGGCTGCTAATTCAATCGCAGGTTCATTACTGAACTCCCAGAAACTAGTGAAGTATTCCAAAGTCGAAATTTGCTCGGCAGCGACTGCGGCCACTTCGTCGCGACCGTGACCAATTTGTGCCAACCAAAGACCACCGGTGGCATCAAGGTATTCCTTGCCATCGGTATCCCAGAGTGCGCAGTCCTGGCCACGAGCCATGATTACTCGCTCGGTTGTGGACTTTGGTAAATACGGATGAATTATGTGAGCACGATCAATGTCAGCTAATTCTTGTGTTGACTTTTTAGTAGTTGCCATTTTTTCTCCTAGTTTCTAATTTCTATTCGTATCTGATCCAGGTCGTTTTCAACCCGGTGTATTTATCCATTGCGTGCAGTGATAGATCGCGACCAAATCCAGACTGCTTAAACCCGCCAAATGGAATGTTCATTCCAAGCGCATCGACGGTATTAACTGAAACTGTGCCCGCATGTAGAGCGTCAGAAACTCTATGAGCCCGACTCAAGTTTGAAGTCCAAACCGAAGCCGCCAGGCCGTAGATACTGTTATTGGCAATTGAAATTGCTTGCGCCTCAGTCTCAAATGAGACGATCGAAAGCACCGGCCCAAAAATTTCATCAGTAGCGATTGAACTTTGTAACGGAACATTCTTGAAGACTGTTGGTTCGATGTAGCAGTCAGAGCCATCAATTGTCAGGCGCGAGCCACCGTGCACAAGGTCAGCAGAATCAGAGCCACTCGCTATGAATTCGGCAACGCGCCCGGTCTGATTGCGGTCAACCAATGGACCCATGGTGGTTGTTGGATCCAATGGATTACCCAGCTTGATTTTCTTAGCTTGATTAATAACAAGTTCGGTAAATTGCTCAGCAATACTTTTTTCGACAAGAAGTCGAGAATTTGCAGAACAAACCTCGCCTTGATTAAAGAAAATTGCTCGGGCAGCAAATTCGGCGGCTTCTTCTAGGTTTGTGGTGTCAGCAAAAACTAAGTTTGGACTTTTGCCACCGCACTCCAACCAGACTTGTTTCATGTTTGAATCGCCAGAATATTTCATAAAGTACTTACCGACTTGAGTTGAGCCAGTGAAAGTTAAAACATCAATGTCGTTATGCAGACCAATTGCAGCGCCAGTTGTTTCACCCTGACCCGTAACGACATTTAAGGTGCCTTCTGGTAAACCGGCTTCTAGGGCTAGTTCAGCTAACCGAAGCGAAGATAGCGGGGATTGTTCGGCAGGTTTAAGCACAACGGTGTTACCCGCGGCTAAAGCTGGACCAAGTTTCCAAATCGCCATTTCAAGTGGATAGTTCCATGGCACTACTGCGCCAACAACACCAAGTGGGACTCGGCGAACTAAGGCAACATTGCCAGGATCAGTGACTGGAATTTCGCCGCTGACTTTATCAATTGCTTCAGCATAAAAATTCAGGATGGCAGCAGATCCGGGAATGTCAATTGTGGTGGCATCAGAGATCGGTTTACCCATATCCAATACATCAAGCAGAGCCAACTCATCCGCATTCGCAAGAATCAATTCTGAAAGTTTGTGTAGGGAGCCTTTTCGCGAGCCAGGGGACATGCGAGACCAGCTGTTGTCAAAGGCAGCTCGGGAACTGGCAACGGCTTGGTCTACTTCGCGCTGCCCACACTCCGAAACATCAGCAAGTGATTTTGCGGTAACTGGGCTGATATTTTCTGAAGTTGTCTCAGTGGAAATTCGAGCGCCATTAATAACTGCGCGACCATCAAAGGTCAGGGCGGAAGCAGACTTTTCCCATTCAACCCGAGTTTTCATTTTCCATCCCACGTATCTTTATTACGCAATTTCATGGTCTTGAATACCCCTTAACATACTCGCGAAGAACAGGATCTGAGGCGATATCAACCAAAGTCATGGCCATTGCTTTGGCGGCGTCAAGCACCGCTTGGTCGGCATCTGCAGTAATGCAAGCAGCAGCAAATTCCTTTTGATGATTGACCGCAGAACCACTATTGACACCAATGTAAGGGTGAATACTTGCGATGACTTTTGAGATGTTTCCAAGGTCCGTGCTGGCACGATTCATTTTGATTCGGGGGTCGTTGTCATCAAACACCCGTCCAATTGATTCCGCATTTAGTTGATAGACAGCATTCAAGTTTGGGTGGTTCGTAAATTCGGAATACGGCTGGCTTTCATCGTGAATCTCTAGCGAACAACCAGTAGCAAGTGCGCCAGCTTCAAAACACTTGGCTATTCTGTCAAACGTTTCTTCCATCAACTTTGTTGACGTGGCGCGGACATACCAGCGACCTTCAGTGACCTCAGGAATAGCATTTGGCGCTTCACCACCTCGAGTCATAACGCCGTGAACTCGAACCGTACTTGGTAGTTGCTGACGAAGTAATCCAATGGCAACCTGCGCAATAGTGAAGGCATCAGCTGCGTTGATACCTTGTTCCGGATATGCAGCAGCATGCGAAGCTTTGCCGGAAAACTTAACGGCGATGTGGCGAACCGCAAAAGGCTCAGCAAATGCAACATCAACAGGACCAGGATGAACTAAAGCTGCAACATCAATGCCATCGAATGCACCACGTTCAAGCATTACAATTTTCCCACCGCCACCTTCTTCGGCAGGAGTACCAAGCACTACAACTTTCAAATTCAAATCTTTTGCAACAGCTGCAAGTGCGATGGCAGCTCCAATAGAAGAGGAAGCAATTATGTTGTGACCACAAGCGTGTCCTAATCCTGGAAGCGCATCGTATTCTGCACATAGTGCAACGGTTAGATCGCCAGATCCATACTCCGCACGAAACGCAGTTGGTAGTCCCGCAACTTGTTCGACAACTTCAAATCCGTGGTCACTCAGTGTTTTGGCAACAGCTGCCGAGCTTTCAAATTCTTGCCAAGCGATTTCTGGATTTGCATGAATTTTATGACTGAGCGCAAGCAGTTCTTTGCTAACTTCGTTGACGC
>CANLIF010000053.1 GCA_947491175.1 Actinomycetota bacterium | reverse complement strand
TTGAATCTGGTCACCTAAAACTTGAGGGAGATGGATCTAAGTTAGCTGACGATCCAGCTATTGCTCAGGCTTACCTAGGCGGATAACTGTTTATGTAAAAAAGACCCCGTTTGTTCGGGGTCTTTTTTATTGCCTAAAACTTTAGGCAATAAGAGCCGTTAACAATGGTGCAATAACGAGTGCTGGCAACATATTGCCAACTGGAATTTGCTTAAGATTTAACAATCGCAGGGAAATTGCCAGTAGCAGGAGTCCGCCAGTTGCAGTAAGCATTAGTACTTGAATGTCTGACATGAAATTTCCCAATGCATAACCCAAGGCAGTGAGGCTGCCTTGGAAGACCAAGATCGTAACTGCTGATGCTGCCACACCCCAACCAAACACTGAGGCGAATGCAATCGATGCGAAGAAGTCCAAAGTGGACTTGAGAACCAGGATTTCGTTGCCATCGCCTAAGCCGTCAGTGATTGGACCTAGGACAGACATTACCCCAACACAAAAAAGTAATGAAGCTGCGACAAATCCTTCAGTGAAGCGGGAACCGTCCTCACCTGAAAACCTTGCTTTTAAGCGGTCACCAAATGTCTCTAGACGCTCTTCAATTCGCAATGCCGCGCCTACCATCCCGCCAACAACAACGCTGGCAAGCACAATAAGTACAGGTCGACCTGAGCCAAGTGTTTGGGTAAGTGATGGATCAGTTATGGCGGCGGTTGTGAGTACCGCTATCATTCCGGTGACCAGGCCTAGGCCATCGGTAACTACCTCGCGAATCTTTTCGTTCAATCTGTGGGCAATGAATACTCCCAATGTGGAGCCAATCAATACCGCGATAATGTTAATAACCGTGCCCGAACCAATAAACATGGACTTACTCTCTCATAAAAATGTTGAACTTGATCGCTAGGTGAGATCCCGTAGCAGACAAGTTAAGCGAGCAGTACAAATTCGCTTGTCACGCTCATCGGTGACAACAATTTCATAGACTGCGATAGTTCGACCAAGACTCAATGGGGTAGCAGTTCCAGTAACTTGGCCACTGGTTGCACTGCGGTGGTGAGTGCCATTGATGTCAATTCCAACCACACTTCTAGTTGGTCCTGCGTGCAAGTGTGCGCCTACCGAACCTAGGGTTTCCGCCAGTGCCAGCGAAGCTCCACCATTTAGCAATCCAAACGGCTGGGTGTTGCCCTCAACTGGCATATGTCCAACTACCTTGTTGGCAGTGGCGAAACTAACGGTTATTCCCATTCGTTCGGCCATGGCGCCGACCGCTACGCTGCTGGCTTGGTTCTCTTGGTTCGAACTCATGGGTACCCCTCTAGGATCAATACGTGGCTGCTACTTCTAAGTTTCTCATTTTGGACGGCCACTCGCTTGCCTATCGCGCGTTTCATGGGCTACCAGTTGAAAACTTTGCCACAAGCTCAGGGCAACACACAAACGCGGTTTATGGTTTCGTATCAATGCTGGTCAATGTTCTCAAGGATCAGAAGCCCTCGCACTTGGTGGTTGCTTTTGATGTTTCAAGACAAACCTTTCGAAGCGAAAGATATCCGGACTACAAAGCAACCAGGGCGAAATCACCACCAGAATTCAAAGGGCAAGTTGAACTGATCAAACAGGTTCTTGAATCGCTTAACATTTCCGTGGTTACCGCAGATGGTTTTGAAGCTGATGATATTTTGGCGACTTTGGCAAAGAGTTGTGACTTTCTGGTAAGTATCGTCAGCGGAGATCGGGACTCATTTCAATTAATTGACGACCGAGTGACAATTCTTTATCCACGTAAGGGCATGTCTGATTTAGTTCACATGACGCCAGATGCGGTATTTGAAAAATACGGGGTAACTCCAAAGCAGTATCGTTCGCTAGCTGCTTTAGTTGGTGAAACTAGCGATAACTTGCCGGGCGTTCCTGGCGTTGGCCCCAAGACTGCTGCAAAGTGGATTGCTGAATTCGGCGAACTGGAAAAAATAATTGCTGTTGCTGATTCAATCGGTGGCAAAGTTGGCGAGGCACTTCGCACTCATATAGATCAAGTGCAATTGAATTATGAATTGAACCGACTTGTGGAAGATGCCCCAGTTGATAAAGCCATTGAAAGTTATGCAAAGCGCGAGTACGACGCCAGTGTGGTGCATGCAACGCTCGATGCTCTGGAATTCTCGGCCCTAAGGCCTAGATTGTTTGCGGCGTGGCCAAGTGCTAATTCAACTGAGGTCAACAAAGATAAGCCAAGTTCCTCCACTAAGGCTGCTTCAACTGCGAATAAATCGGAAAGCGCGTCAGATGCCAGTGACGCAACTGCAATGGTAAGTGCACACGACTCTGCTGGCGAAGGATTCGAAGTAGTCACCAAGAAAGTAACTGAATCCGAATTGGCTAAGTGGCTCAAAGCTGCGGGCTCTCCAGTTGCTTTGGCAGTATCCGGACATTGGGGCAGTGGCACTGGGCTAATTGAAGCAATCGCGTTTGTTAACGGTTCCGGCGGTTCCGTATGGTGCACACCTACCGATGGTGGTGACGAACTTTCAAAGTGGCTAGCAAGTCCTGCAGAGAAAATTGTGCATGATGCCAAAGGTCCAATGCTGGCATTTCACGAAATGGGAATACCGCTTAAGTCACTAGTCTTTGACACCGCGATTGCATCGTACTTAGTCTCCCCAGGCGGGCGTAACTTTGAGCTATCTGATTTAGTTATGCGCTATCTAGGCAAGTCACTTGATGCGAATTCATCCGTTTCAAGTGCGCAACTCACCCTTGACGCCCCACTAGAGGTATCAGGTGATGCGCTAGCCAAAGCAGCGCGAGCAACACTAGACCTAAGTGAATTCCTAAAAATTGAGTTGCAAAAACGTGGTGGCGACAGTCTGTTTAGTCAGGTTGAATTGCCGCTAGTCCCATTGCTTGCGGAGATGGAAGCGTTTGGAATTGCGGTAGATGTATCAGCATTAAGGAAGTTAGAAAGTGGGTTTGAAGCAGACGCGATGCAAGCCGTTAAACAGGCCCATGATTCAGTGGGCCATGAATTTAATCTAGGTTCGCCAAAACAGCTTCAGGAAGTTCTCTTCGAAGAGCGCGGGCTACCGAAGACAAAAAAGATAAAGACCGGGTACACAACTGATGCAGAGTCCTTACTTGGGCTATTGGCAAAGTTTCCAGATGATGAATTACTAACAGCGCTGCTTAGATATCGCGAAGTTATCAAACTTAAACAAACTGTCACTGGACTTTTGTCTGCAGTCCGAGATGATGATCGGATTCACACCAGCTTTAATCAAATGGTCGCAGCAACTGGTCGGCTTTCCAGTACTGAGCCAAACCTACAAAACATCCCGATTCGAACCACTGAAGGTTTTGCGATCCGTGGCACCTTTGTTGTCGGTAGAGGTTTCGAGACGTTACTAACAGCTGACTACAGTCAGATCGAACTTCGGGTCATGGCGCATCTTTCAAATGATCCAGGATTGATTGCAGCCCTAAAGACTGGTGAAGATTTACACACCACAGTGGGTTCACAAGTATTTGGGGTGGCACCCGAAAATGTAGATGCAGACATGCGACGACAAATCAAGGCCATGTCATACGGTCTTGCGTATGGGCTTTCTGCTTACGGACTGGCACAACAACTTAGTATCAGTAATGATCAGGCAAAATCTTTAATGAACACTTACTTTGAAAGATTTGGTGGAGTGCGCGACTATCTTGCAAACGTCGTAGTCGAGGCAAGGAAGCTGGGTTACACCGAATCGATCATGGGGCGCCGGCGCTACCTGCCGGACCTAAATAGTGATAATCGTCAGTTGCGAGAAATGGCTGAGCGAATGGCACTTAACGCACCGATCCAAGGGTCAGCAGCAGATTTAGTAAAAGTTGCGATGTTACAAGTTGATGTTGCACTCAAATCCGCTGGAGTTAAATCCAGGCTTTTGCTACAGGTCCATGATGAATTGGTCATTGAAGTGGCTAAGGGTGAACTAGAGCAGGTTACTGAGATCGTGGTTGAAAACATGAGATCTGTCGGGGATTTATCCGTGCCTATGGAGGTTTCCACTGGAATTGGCAATTCTTGGGCCAGTGCGGGTCACTAAACCCATTGTTTTCGGGAATATCAGTTTTGACCCAGCATTGGTGGGTGCCTATCCTTAGAAGGTTGCCATTTGCCCTAGGACAGACCTAGTTCCACGGGATCCGCAAGGAAAGAATGCAACATTGGAACTATTTCTATCCGCATCGAGGCAATAACTTAATGACTGTCACTACTGACAAGAGCAATTTCTCAACCGTCGACGATTTCGCATCAGCCGAAGAATTTATGGCCGCAGTCGACGCCACAATTAAGCCGTTCAATGATGGAGACATCGTAGAAGGCATCGTAGTAAAGGTTAGTCGAGACGAAGTTCTCGTCGACATCGGCTACAAGACCGAAGGAATTATCCCTTCTCGCGAACTAAGCATCAAGCACGATATCGATCCCAACGAAGTTGTAACTGTGGGCGACATCATCGAAGCGCTAGTTCTTCAGAAGGAAGATAAAGAAGGTCAACTCATTCTTTCCAAGAAGCGCGCACAATACGAACGCGCTTGGGGTTCGATTGAAAAGATCAAGGAAGAGGATGGCGTCGTAACCGGCACCGTCATCGAAGTCGTCAAGGGCGGCTTGATCATGGACATTGGACTTCGTGGCTTCTTGCCAGCTTCACTTGTTGAAATGCGTCGCGTTCGCGACCTTGCGCCATACATCGGCAAGCAAATCGAAGCTAAAATTATCGAGTTAGACAAGAATCGCAACAACGTTGTACTTTCTCGTCGCGCTTACCTAGAACAGTCACAGAGCGCAGTTCGTCACGGTTTCCTAAATCAACTTGAAAAGGGTCAGATCCGCAAGGGTGTTGTATCCAGCATCGTTAACTTCGGTGCCTTCGTTGATCTTGGCGGCGTAGACGGATTGGTTCACGTTTCCGAACTTTCATGGGAACACGTTGATCACCCATCAAAGGTTGTCGAAGTAGGTCAGGAAGTAACGGTTGAAGTACTTGAAGTTGATTTCGATCGCGAACGTGTTTCACTTTCGCTTAAGTCAACCCAGGAAGACCCATGGCAGCAGTTCGCTCGTACCCACACAATGGGTCAGGTTGTGCCTGGCGAAGTTACCAAGCTGGTTCCATTCGGAGCTTTTGTTCGGGTAAGTGAAGGCATTGAAGGCTTAGTCCACATCTCTGAACTAGCTGGACGCCATGTTGAAATCCCAGAACAGGTAGTTCAGGTTGGAGACTCCACATTCGTTAAGGTCATCGACATCGATCTAGAACGTCGTCGCATCTCACTTTCGTTGCGCCAAGCAAATGAAGATGTAGATGTAGATGAGTCAGTCTCCTTCGATGCTGGCCTATACGGCATGAATCAGTATGACGAAAATGGAAACTACATTTATCCAGAAGGCTTCGACTCGGACACCAATGAATGGTTGCCAGGCAATGAAGAGAAAAAGGCTGAATGGGAACGTCAATACGCGCAAGCTCACGCTAAATGGGAAGCTCACAAGCTTGCTGTAGGCGAGTCCAAGAAGGCTGATGCAGTTGCAAACGCAGATGCTGAAGTTCCAACTTCCTACTCAGGTGAAACCACCACCGAGGGAACGCTGTCAGATGACGCAGGACTTCAGGCTCTTAGAACTGAATTGGCAGACAAAGCCGAATAATTCGAACTAGATTGAGCGGCTGCCATTAATTTGGCAGCCGCTTTTCTATTTGATTCAACGGGAAGTGAAATCCAGCGATTAGGGTGGTCATATGTACCTAGGACTATCTGGTGGAATCGGTTGCGGTAAATCTACAGTTGCCAAAATGCTGTTTGACCTAGGCGCAGTAGTTATTGATGCGGATGCGATTGCCAAAGAGGTATTGGAACCCGGCCAAATCGGCTACGAGAATGTAATTCACAAGTTCGGTGATGGCGTACTGGATACCTCAGGAAATATCGATCGAAAGAAGTTGGCAGAACTGGTTTTCCAAGACGCCGGCCAACTGTCGCAACTGGAAGAAATCGTTCACCCCGCAGTTGTCGCCAGAGTGGCACAGATCCGTGAATCACTTCCGAATACTACGACTGTGGTTTATGACACCCCGCTACTAGTTGAGAAGCAACTGCAAAATCAATTCGATAGTGTGCTGATGGTTTTCGCCGATCTAGACATTCGCAAACAACGTTTGGTAGACCGTGGCTTAGAAATGGCTGACATCGAAGCCAGACTTGCAAATCAAGTTTCTGATGAACAGCGAGCTGCGGTAGCGGACTTTGTCATTGTCAACAATGGCTCACTTCAAGAGTTACGGGATAACGTCACTAAGGTGTGGCAACAACTTTCGGCGTAGTCTTAAGTCATGACCCGCCCGATTACTGACTTGCAACGAACCGTTGCACCATTTGAGGTAATTAGTGAATTCGTTCCAGCCGGTGATCAACCTGCCGCAATTGCAGAACTTGAGCGTCGAATCCTCAAGGGCAATAAAGACGTAGTTTTGCTGGGTGCTACTGGTACTGGTAAGAGCGCAACTACTGCATGGTTGATTGAGCGACTGCAGCGCCCAACACTTGTATTGGCACCGAATAAAACGCTCGCAGCCCAACTTGCCAACGAGTTTCGAGAATTGCTACCAAATAATGCGGTTGAATACTTTGTGTCCTATTACGACTATTACCAACCAGAAGCGTACATACCGCAAAGTGACACTTTTATTGAAAAAGATTCTTCTGTCAACGAAGAAGTGGAAAGGCTTCGACACAGCGCTACCAACAGTTTGTTAACTCGGCGCGATGTAATCGTGGTTGCCAGTGTGTCGTGTATTTATGGCTTAGGCACGCCGCAAGAATATGTAGATCGGATGGTTCGCCTTAAAGTCGGGGAGAGCCTGGATCGAGATTCTCTCCTTCGACGATTAGTTGACATTCAATACAACCGAAACGACATTGCATTCACTCGCGGAACGTTTCGAGTTCGTGGCGACACCATTGAGGTATACCCCGTTTATGAAGAGCATCCAGTTCGGATCGAGATGTTTGGAGATGACATTGATCGCTTAATGTCGCTTCACCCAGTAACCGGTGAAATCCTCACCGAAGACAGTGAACTTTACATATTTCCCGCATCCCATTACACAGCCGGCCCCGAACGGATGAATAGCGCTATTTCAGCGATTGAAGCAGAAGTGGCGATACGTATTCCCGAACTTGAAAGCCAAGGCAAGTTATTGGAAGCCCAGCGGATCAAGATGCGAACTTCATATGACATTGAGATGATGCAGAATCTTGGATTTTGTTCGGGCATTGAGAATTACTCGAGACACATTGATGGTCGCGAAGAAGGCTCGGCACCAAACTGCCTGCTGGATTATTTCCCAGAGGATTTCCTGCTTGTAATAGATGAAAGTCACGTAACAGTCCCACAAATTGGTGCAATGTATCAAGGAGATGCGTCACGAAAACGGACGCTAGTTGAACATGGTTTCCGGTTGCCAAGTGCGATGGACAATCGGCCGTTGAAGTGGCTGGAGTTCCTGGACCGGGTCGGTCAGACGGTTTATCTGTCAGCAACTCCAGGACCTTTTGAACTTGGCATAGTTAACAACGATGTTGTTGAGCAAGTGATTAGACCAACTGGGTTGGTTGATCCTGAAATTATTGTTAAACCAACTAAAGGCCAAATTGATGACCTAATTCATGAAATTCGACTGCGCGCCGAAAATGGCACCCGCGTACTTGTCACCACGCTTACAAAAAAAATGTCTGAAGATTTAACCGACTATCTACTTGAGCAGGGGATTCGCGTGCGTTATCTGCATTCGGAGGTGGACACCTTAAGGCGCGTTGAACTATTGCGAGAGCTCAGACTTGGTGAGTATGACGTGCTGATCGGTATTAACTTATTGCGTGAAGGTCTGGATCTGCCTGAAGTTTCTTTGGTTGCGATCCTGGACGCCGACAAAGAAGGTTTCTTGCGGAGTCATCGCAGTTTGATTCAAACCATCGGTCGTGCGGCTCGAAATGTCTCTGGTGAAGTCCACATGTACGCTGACAAAATTACAGACTCTATGCGAGTTGCGATTGATGAGACTAACCGCCGCCGGGCAAAGCAAGTTGCTTACAACCTAGAGCACGGGTTAGATCCACAACCCTTACGCAAGAAGATCGCAGACATTACAGATTTGATTTCCAGAGAGGATGATGACACGGAACTGTTTATGGCAGACCAAAAACCTGGAGTTAGAATTCCAACTTCGATTCGGGAAAATCTCCGGAGTATCCCGGCTCGAGATCTGGGCGATTTGATCGACCAGTTGTCAGAGCAAATGCGCACTGCAGCGAGCGAATTGCAGTTTGAAGTGGCCGCACGTTTGCGTGA
>CANLIF010000052.1 GCA_947491175.1 Actinomycetota bacterium | reverse complement strand
CGTTACCTAGTGAGCTGACCCATTGCACGTGGAATCCAAAATACGTGAAGGCGAAAAGTGCTGTGATCTTGAGGCGAGCCCGCCTGGATTGCGAATCAAGGATCGCAAGGAGGATGGCAATACCCAGAATCGCGGCCCACCAATGATTCGGATAAAAAGACCAGGCGACAATTGCTCCTGCGGCTATCGAATAGAGGTATCGCATCTGGATTTACAAGATTACAAGTTCGCGACTTGTGTTATTTGCGCTAAGAATTCCATCTTGATTGCAAGTCACGATGTCTTCGATTCTGGCGCCATACTTACCAGCGAAGTAAAAGCCTGGCTCGATTGAAAATGCATGGCCTGGAACTAAAAGTGATTTGTTGCCGGTAACGATGTAAGGCTCTTCGTGAGTTTCCATTCCGATTCCATGTCCAGTTCGATGGATGAACTGATCACCTAACCCAGCGGATACCAAAATGTCCCGAGCCGCTGCATCTACCGACTCACAAGTAACCCCAGGACGGGCGTGCAGTCTGGCAGCTTCTTGCGCGGCAAATAAAACTGCGTAATATTCAAGATATTCAGCCGGTGCGGAACCGCAGACATACATTCTCGTGCAGTCACTGCAGTATCCACTGGCCATAGTTCCACCGATGTCAACCACAACCGGATCGCCTGACTCGATTACTCGATCAGAGAGTTCATGATGCGGACTAGCGCCATTAGGACCACTGGCCACAATCACGAAATCAACCGTCACGTGTCCGGCCGCCAGAATTGCCTCGGCTATGTCCTTGCCAACTTCACGCTCAGTACGACCTGGTCTTAGCCACAGGTGCATTTTGTCGTGCACTGCATCAATTGCAGCGCCTGCCTCATGCAGGCAAGCGATCTCATGCTCAGTCTTAACTTCACGGATGTCAGATAACAACTTGCCAGCCAACTCGACATTGACTTGGGATGCACCTTGAAGTCCGAATGCTTTCTCAACCCACATCAAATTGTTGACCAAAGGCTGAGTTATCGATCCAACCGATTTCAAAAGAATTGAATACGGGTCTTGCGTTTCCTGCCAATCCAAAAGTTCAATACCCATGTCTGGTACGTGATGAGCTAGCGCCGATGGTTTCTCAAGTGTTGGCACGATCATCCAGGCATCACCATTACTACGGATGGCAAGACAAGTAAGTCTTTCAAGTGGAAGTGCGTCGTATCCAGTCAAATAACGTAAATCGGCGCCAGGCGTAACAAAGATTACGTCATTGTTTGTTCTCACTAAGCGAGAGGCGACATTTGCAATTCGATCTTGGTGCAGTTTTGACATAGGTCTAGGCTACCCACTCAATGTTGAATGTCTTGAGAAATCTCTTAACTTGCCGTTCGATACCCCAAGCATCGGTGAGGTCTTGCAGGCTTTGCGGGTCTAACACTTTGCTCGGGCAATCCAACTTCTTTGGCAGGCGCGCAGTGGTCTTAACTCGCACGACTTTACTCGCTGCCTTCATGTAATCCTGACTTGTGATTAGATTGCGTCTCACCGCTGGTGCTAGTGGCACCTCAGAATCCTTGGCAGCGGTTAGCAATCCAGCTAAGTCTTTATGCTCCAATATCAACTTCGCAGCTGTCTTCTCGCCAATGCCTTTAACTCCAGGTAGGCCATCGGAGGGATCACCTCGAAGCATAGAAAAGTCCGCGTACTGCTCCCCCGTAACTCCATAGCGATTTTCTAAATAACCGTCGTCGACAATTTCCAAGTTCTTGACACCTTTAGTTATCGAAATCACCCGTACTTGGCTGTCATCACTAACCAGTTGAAACAAGTCACGATCACCTGTAACCACATCGCATGGTTGTGTGGATTTAGCCACCAGCGCACCTAAAACATCATCAGCCTCGTGGCCAATCTGACCGATTCGAGGCAGGCCTATCGCGTCCAAGATCAACGAGATGGCAGAAATTTGTGGCGACAATGCATCGGGAACAACTTCAATTGCAGCATCAGGCTGTTCCAAAGACTGGTCTTCAATTCGATGGAGTTTATAACTTGGTATCAAATCCACTCGCCATTGCGGGCGCCAATCATCATCCCAAGCAAAAACGACTTGCTTGGGCGGGAACTGTTTGGCAATTGCGCTCACCATGTCAAGAAAGCCTCGTACCGCGCCCGACGGAGTGCCATCTGGTGCGGTGATGCTCTCGGGCACTGCAAAAAAAGCACGATAATAGAGCGTGGCGGTATCGAAGTAAAGATTTCGCGAAGGGTCGGTAGCTGATTTCAAATCTTTTACCATGCCACAATCCCTCGATTAATCAAGTCACTTGAGGCTCTGGCAGCACTTGCAATCTGTGGATCTTCACTCGCTAAGGAAATCTGTCCCAACAAATCAATAACTTGCTTACTCCAGCGAACAAAATCCCCAGCCTGTAAATCGGAACTCTTTAGCACGCGCGCAATGGATTGACCTCTTGCCCACTTGAGCGTCAGCCAAACAAAACCTGGATCCATGTCACGCAGACTATCCATCCGATGCTGAGATTCAATTTCCTTAAGTTCGCCCCACTTGTAAACCATTTCGGTTAGCGCGATGCCTAACGAACCATCAGGGATATTTTGGGTGTCACGATCGTCATCACGTCTTGACTCGTATACCAATGTGCTGACGGCACTTGCCATCTGCTCAGCTGAGAGGTCAGCCCAAACCCCACTTCGCAAACATTCGGCGGCCAGCAGATCAAGCTCACAATAGATGCGACCTAAAATTGCGCCGGCTTCAGTCACTACGTGAGTTGTCTCCTGTTTTTCCAAGTACTTCAGCTCAGTTAACACGTCACAAATCTGATCGAATTCTTTGGCAATGGAACTTGTTCTCGATGCAACTCGAGATTCCAGCTTTTCGATTTCACGCTGTGTTGAATGAATGCGTTCATGCCATCTCACATGCTCTTCACGATCGCTACAGCCGTGACAAACGTGGGCGCGGATTGCCTTGCGTAACCGTGATAGCTCTACATCGGCCTGGGTTTCGGTTTGGGCACTTCGCTCACCTTTAGGAATACCTCGAGAAATGTCGGCGATTTGGTCAGCCAGCCAGTTGCGAGTTTTTGGTGATCGAGAGTCAAAGCTTGCAGGGATCCGGATTCGACCAATAACCCGACCCTGGTCACCAACATCGGTGTACCCAATGCGCTTCACAACTCGTGATTGCGACATAACTCGTGGCCTTGGATCATCCAAATCTCGGGCTTCATCTAAGACCACGTATGGGGTGCTAGATCGACGCTCCGAATCGACCACGATTACATCACCGCGTTCAACTTCATTTAGAAAATTTGTTGCTGAGTGTCGACGTTCCCGGACGCCATCACGCTTGGAATCTTTTTCCAGAGTCGACAACTGGCGCCGTAAGTCCATGTAGCTCGTAAAGTCGCCAAGATGGCACTCCATGGCTTCTTGGTAACCATCGATAGCGGATTCACTTCTTCGCATCTGGGTCGCAAGGCCAACAACTGACTTATCGGCCTGAAATTGCGCAAAGGAGGATTCAAGTAACTCTCTGGCTCGATGTGTTCCAAACTTGCCGATCAAATTAATCGCCATGTTGTACGAGGGCTTAAAACTCGACTTAAGCGGATAAGTTCTAGTGCTTGCCAGACCTGCAAGCGAATCTGGATCCAGTTCGTTATGCCAAACCACAATTGCATGTCCTTGAGTGTCTATTCCTCGACGACCGGCTCTACCTGTCAGCTGGGTGTACTCCCCTGGCGTTACTGGAGCATGTACTGAGCCATTCCACTTGGTAAGTTTCTCGAGCACCACACTTCGGGCGGGCATGTTGATGCCCAATGCCAAAGTTTCAGTGGCAAACACAACTTTGACAAGTCCTTCCTGAAAAAGTTGTTCAACAACAACTTTGAAGGCTGGCAGCAAGCCGGCGTGGTGGGCCGCAATACCTTTTTCAAGCCCTTCACACCAAGAGGCAAATCCGAGAACGCGCAATTCCTCAGAACTTGCATCAGGAAAATGTGCATCCACTACGCCACGAATGATCAACCGCTCCTCAGGAGTGGTTACGCTCAGCCCACCCGCAAGGCACTGCGAAACCGCATCATCGCACGCTGCCCGAGAAAAGATGAAGGTAATACTTGGCAACAATCCAGCTCGATCAAGTTCCTCTATAACTTCCACTCGGGAAGGCGTGTATCGGCTCCGAAACCTATTACCTCTGCCGTAACCATGACGAGATTGTTGTCGGTCGTTGCGAGCGATTCGTTGTAACTCTGGGCTGACTTTAGTTTTTGCTATGTCCACGAAAAGGTCATGGAGTTCATCACCAACCATTACGTGCTGGTGCAGTGGAATGGGTCTGTGCTCTTCGACGATGACTTCGGTTTTTCCTCGGACGGTTCGCAGCCAATCCCCGAACTCCTCGGCGTTACTTACGGTTGCTGAAAGCGCAACTACTGAAACAGATTCAGATAAATGGATGATTACTTCTTCCCAAACCGCGCCGCGTGATCTGTCTGCCAGATAATGAACTTCATCCATGACAACATGACTGAGCCCAGACAAGCCAGCCGAACCTTCGTAAAGCATGTTGCGAAGAACTTCAGTGGTCATTACGACTACTGGCGCATCACCATTTATAGAACTATCTCCAGTTAACAAGCCAACATTTTCAGCGCCATAAAAATCGACAAACTCATTAAACTTTTGATTAGAGAGAGCCTTAATGGGCGTGGTGTAAAAACATCGAGACTGCTTTGAAAGCGCTGTATAAACGGCAAATTGGCCAACTACCGTTTTACCGGCACTGGTTGGAGCAGCCACCAGGACTCCTGAACCCGCGTCAATCGCCCGACATGCCTGTAATTGGAAGTCATCTAGGACAAAGCTCAAGGATTCCTGGAATGACCCAAGCAGACCCTCTGAATCCTTACTTCGAGATTTAGCGGCCGCATATCTTTGTGCTGGCGACTCGGTCATAGGTCAAGATTACGCGCTGGGACTTGGTTGTGCCTGCCACACCCGCATTGCCTCAGGATGCAGGGTGATCACTACTGGTCCGTAACCAATTTTCTCACCATCAGCGTAGACCGGGAAACTGTCCCCACTGATTTGGATCCGTTGATTCGAACTCTGTGTCACTTGCCTATGCTTTGTGTGACCACCCCAGAAAACTTTGGGCAGGACTCGAACTAACAATCTGCGGGAGATCTTGTCGACATAAGTAATCTCAAATTTTTGATCGTAGGCATTTGCAGTTGGACACATTCTCAACCCACCGCCATAAGACGAAGTGTTACCAACGGCAATCAGCGTGAAATCATCAGTTCTACTTGCTCCACCATCCGTAGACACAGTGAGCTTCCTAGACGTTAGATTTGCCAACTCCATAGCCAAAGCAGCCAAATACTTCAGGGTCCCAGCAGGTCCACGGTAAGTATTGGCTCGTTCGTTAACTTGGGCATCAAAGCCGCAAGAAGCAATCCCCACAAATCGAGTTACTGAACCATCGGCCAACTCGATAGTTCCCATGTCCATGGCGATTGGTGCGCCATCACGCAAAATGGAGATGGCCTGAGCAGGCTTACCTATCGATAAGTAACGAGCAAAATCATTACCAGTTCCAAGCGGTATCAAAGCAAGTTCAATGTTTAGGTCTGGCAGAGCGTTAAGCGCAAGATGAAATGTTCCATCGCCACCGCAGGCCAGGACAATTAGTTGCGATTCAACCTTGGCAAGATTAAATATTTCTTCTTTCAGAGATTTCACATCTGTGCCTGTAAGAATCAAAGGTTTCAGGTGCGCAATTTCAGTCAAGACTCGATTGAGTTTGGCACTTCCTAATAGCGAAGGCTTTACGACCAATGCGATCATAGATGTGCACCTAGATCGCTTCGAATGCCCGGCGGCGCCGACGATCATTTACAAGTGCAATACCAACCGCCATAAAACTCAATGCGATCATCGGTAGCGCTACAAATGTCATGGCAAGAGGATCTCCATTTGGTGTGGCGACTGCGCCAAATACAAAACTGCCTAAAATCAACCAACGCCAAGCTGACTTTAGCGACTCCCCAGAAAGAATTCCGGCGAAATTGAGTGTGACAAGAACTAATGGCAGCAGGAAACCAATACCGAAAAACAAAGTGAGATGTAAAAAGAAACTCAAATAACTCTCTACGCTGGTTACGTTTTCGACATCACTGGGTGTGAACTGAAAAAGTATATCTAGCATTCGAGGCATTACGTGATAAGCCAGCACTACACCACTTGCAAACAGCGGCACAGCGACCGCCGTGAATACATAAGCCCACTTACGCTCGTTTTGTTTTAGCCCTGGAGAGATAAAGCGCCAAAGCTGATAAATCCAAATTGGACTCGACAATACAAATGCTGCAGAGAGTGAAACCCGAAGTTGAATGGAAAACCCACTGGTTACTCCAGTTAAGGCCAGGATGGCAGATGTACCTACGCCTTGAACACTGTCATAGGGCGAGCGGATAATGCTAAATATATCAGAGAACTGATTCCACACAGCTATTGTGCAAATAATTAGTGCAAGTGCGCTTCGGACTAAGCGTTTACGAAGTTCGCCAAAATGTTCAGCAAGCGTCATCGAACCTTTTGCCTCATCGGCTGCGTTATCAGCCATGAAAATCTAGGACTTATTGGTATCTATTGGTCCGGGCTTGGAATCATTTGACTTGTCGGTTTCCATTTCGGACTTAAAGGCCTTAATTGATTTTCCGACACTCTTTGCAGCGTCTGGAAGCCGGCGAGCACCAAAAAGAACTATCACGAGCAGTAACAATACAAGTGCAGCGGGTGATTCAAATAGGGCTCTCATGCCGTCTCCTTAAGGCTAGTTAGATAACGGTATCGCATGCTATGTAGCAATACTTGAAAAGTACTACTCCCAGCCCTTTGCCCGCTCAACCAGTGCTGCAATTAGATCCGGCGGTTCGACAGCCTTTACTCTCCCACCTGAGGCCAAAATCATAGATACCAGCCAATCCCTGGAATACACCTTTATCTGCACTTCTACGGCATGCCACATGTATTCCTTGAAATTCAATATGTCCACTTGGTCGAGCTGTCCGTAAAAGGCCTTGTCTAATTCAATCGATGCGACATACTCACGCTTGGCATCACTTGGTTCTTCGTCTGTTGGGATGTTCACTGGATCCAAACCAATTTTTGCCTCTATAATTCGGTCTAGTCGAAAGCTTCGCCAAGCTTGCGAATTACGACACCAAGATTTTAAATACATAAAATCTTCTTGTGAAAATGTCGAAACTGGATCAATCACTCGGACCGAGACGTCATCCTTTGTTATTCCCGCGTACTTGATCTCAACTGATTTTCCTGAGGAAATCGCTTCATCCAAGACGTTGCGTATGCCTTCGTTGATGGGCGCTGCAACCACATTTATCGGACTATCGGCATTTGGCAGTGCCTGTTGAATCCTTTGGATTAAGCCAGCAACGATTTGAGAGTCAACTACATGAGGGAATTGTTCTAGGTAGTGCAGTCCACCCAGCAATGACGCCGCCTCAAATTCAGAAAGCTTGACGGGTCGATCCAACGCCTTGGCATCTGAAACGAAAATTGAATCCTGGTCTTCGAAGTCAATGTCGACTAAACCGCCGCCGGCTTGTGATGGTCCAGTCACGACTAATTGACCAATCAGATCAAGGGCGTACTTTTCAGTAATCCCAAAATGAGTTGCCACCTCTGATAGTGAAGAACCATTGTTTGCAACCAGCCAAGGTAAAAGCTTGATTAGAAGTTCTAGGTCATTTGCCACTGTTATGCACCGACAAGGTAGTCGAGACCACGCGACTGACAGCCTTATGTAGTTCGTCTGGGGACTTAACTCTGGTCACGTCACATGAACTTGCGATCAATCCAACAAGTTGCGAATCGTGATGGTACGGAATGGTTAGCTCATCCCATTCATCCCCAATTAGGCACGAAGTTGCGAGCACGCGCAAAGATGCAGCTCGCCCAGGTCGAACTAAAAGTGTGGCGATCGTTGCTTCGGATTCTGAGCTCTCCCAGCTTGATGTGATTGTCGCTAAGTCAAAGTCCGCTGGCATCGGTTCCAAGATGTCGTGCTTAGTTTCAACCAAATCGCCAACGATTCGATCTGTACGAAAGGTTCGAACTTCGCCCTTGTCTTGATCAAAGCCAATCAGGTACCAATGCCCGGAATGCAGCAACGCTCGCCATGGATCGATGGTTCTGCCAACTACCTCGGATCGATTCAGACCGACATAATCAAACGTCACAGTTTTGGCTTTTGCAATCGCCGACAAAATCTCCGAGATGTGCCTACGCCCTTTTGCCAGTGACACGGGAACAAAAAGCGCAGTGTCCTGCTCTCTGGCATCGACACTGGATACTGCCTGCCGGGCTGCAGCACCAAGTTGTGCGCTTTGCCAAGCACTAGCCGCCAAACTCAAATATGTTCGCTCCTGTGCCGTAATTGAAATCTCGGGCATCAGCCAATCAGATCGATCTATCCGATAGCCCAATACATCATCATGAAAGAGGTCCACGGGTTTTGT
>CANLIF010000051.1 GCA_947491175.1 Actinomycetota bacterium | reverse complement strand
TCAACTGGACTGGTAGGAACTCCGCGAATTCCAAATGCTGTTAAGCGAACTGCAATTGGGATGCTGTAAACCATCGTGGCAATAGTTGCAGATGCCGGACCGATCAAAAAGACAAGAGCAAGTGGAGCCAAGTAAACCAAGGTTGGCAAAATCTGAGCTAAATCCAGAATTGGAGTTACTGCCTTTAACACCCGATCAGATAGTCCCGCCCAAATTCCAACGGGGATTCCAATTGCTAGCGAAAGTATTACGGCCGCAAAAGTCATAGCCAAGGTATCCATGGAGTCAGTCCATAGGCCAAGGGCACCGCAGGCAAAAGTTAAGGTAACTGCGGCAAATGCCATACGAAAATTAGAGACCGCGAAAACCACAAAACCAATTACTGATATAACTCCGAGCCACCCAAGTACTGGGATGCTAGAACTGCCATTGGGAATAGCCATAAATTCGCGCATTATGGTTACAAATCCATCAACAAACTCTCGGATTGGATCAAAGAAATACTTAAATGCGAGACCATCTTTTCGATTGCCTCGAATCGAATCAGCTACCTCACCAGCCCAAGCGGTAAATGCTGAATCCTCTGGCACTGGCAATTCCAGAGTTGCTTTACCTTTAGTGATCCGCGCCAATACGATCCAGGTAATAAAAAGTATTGCCAGTAACCAACTGCGCTTAATCTCTCTCGGCACAGCTAGCAGTGCTGGTTCACTCCGGACGCTCATGCCTGATTACCGCCTCCGACAACCTGCAAGATGTCGCGCGACTCGATGTAGCCAATCACATTTCCATTTGCCACGACTGCAACTGGGCCGTTGGCATCAAGAACTGCTGCTGTTGCATCTCGAATGATTGTTTCGGCAGGGATAGTGCGTCCGGTAGCAGTTTCAGAGTCCGCTAGTGGACGTGCAATGGTTCGGACCGTCAAAACATGTGATTTCGGAACATCGCGGGTGAAGTCCGCAACGTATGCATCCGCTGGATTAGCGATAAGTTCTTCTGCGGTACCCATCTGCACTACAGCGCCATCGCGCATAATTGCAATGCGATCGCCGAGCTTAAATGCCTCAGATAAGTCGTGAGTGATGAAAACCATGGTCTTACCGAGTTCTTCATGCAGGCGAATGACTTCAGTTTGCATGTCACGACGAATCAGTGGATCAAGCGCAGAAAATGGTTCATCCAGGAACATAACTTCTGGGTCAACTGCAAGTGCGCGAGCTAGGCCAACTCTTTGCTGCATACCTCCCGAGAGTTGCTCTGGATATGCGTAGGCAAAGCCTTGAAGTCCAACAAGTTCAATAACTTCATTTGCTCGCGCATGGCGCTTTTCTTTACTTACACCATTAACTTCGAGTGCAAAGGCAATGTTGTCGATAACTTTGCGATGCGGGAGTAGTCCAAAGTTTTGAAAGACCATCGAAAACTTAGTGCGGCGCAACTCACGAAGACGAGCGTCATTGGCTTTCATGATGTCTTCGCCGTTTAGCACCACACTGCCGGCAGTAGGTTCAATCAATCTAGTGAGGCAACGAACCAGCGTTGATTTTCCGGAACCCGAAAGTCCCATCACTACGAATACTTCACCGGGCGCCACGTCAAATGACACATCACGAACTGCCGCAGTATTGCCAGTCTTTTCCCGCAGTTCTGCACGTGGCAAACTCGCATCTGGACTGTCAACAATCTTTTCCGGATTAGGTCCAAATACTTGCCAAAGATTTTTAACCGAAATCGCGCTGCTGTTATCAGACATTTACTTGACCTTTCGTTGGTATGAACCACTCCGATGGTGCTGGAGCCAAATTTTGCCAAATATGTTTGTGTTCTAGATATTCTGCAAGACCTGCCTCGCCAAGTTCGCGGCCGTTACCCGATTGCTTGAAGCCACCCCATTCAGCTTGGGCCACATAAGGGTGATAATCGTTAATCCAAATGGTTCCGTGTCGAAGACCACGCGCTACGCGTTGAGCTTTTTCTGAATCATTGGTCCAGACCGCCCCAGCAAGGCCAAAGATCGTGTCATTACCAAGCTTGATTGCTTCTTCTTCAGATTCAAAAGTCTCTACGGTAAGGATTGGACCAAAGGATTCGTCCTGCACACAGTGCATATCGGTTGTGCAGTTATCAAGCACAGTTGGTCGGTAAAAGTATCCAGTTGCGAATGCAGATCCTTCGGGGCGGCAACCGCCAGCACGAAGTACGGCGCCTTCAGCCAAGGCATCTGCGACGTATCGTTCAATTTTGTCACGATGTCCAGCACTGATCAGCGCACCAGATTCGGCATCATCATCGTAGGCACCGCCCAAACGAATCAAATCCGCTCGACGTGAAATCTCATCAACTACTCGAGTATGAACAGATTTTTCAACAAGTAATCTTGCGCCTGCGGAACAAACTTGTCCGGAATGCAAGAAGACTGCAGTTAGCGCATTATCTATTGCGGCATCTAGATCAGCATCGGCAAAAATAATGTTTGGATTCTTGCCACCAAGCTCTAGGGCTACTCGCTTAACCGTTTCCGCAGAGTTAATCATTAGACGTTTGCCAGTTGCCAAGCTGCCGGTGAAGGAAACCAT
Source organism: Actinomycetota bacterium (assembly GCA_947491175.1). Taxonomy (GTDB): domain Bacteria; phylum Actinomycetota; class Actinomycetes; order S36-B12; family UBA5976; genus UBA5976. Next base: position 6,018 of record CANLIF010000051.1, on the reverse strand, counting down.
GTCAACACCTGGGTGAGTGCTAAGTGGACCACCAGCCACCGCGCCGGAACCGAGCACTAAGTTTGCCACGCCTGCTGGCAAACCTGCTTCGGTGAAAACATCCATCATCATTGATGTTGTTGATGGGGTTAACTCACTTGGCTTTATAACAAAGGTGCAACCAGTTGCAATAGCTGGCGCCATTTTCCACGATGCTTGCAATAGGGGATAGTTCCACGGCGTAATCATCGCGACAACACCGATTGGTTCAGAAGTCATTGTGCTATGGACATTTTCTCGACCTGGATCAACTTCACGCTCATGCGACTTAGGTGCCAACTTTGCAAAATATCTAAAGACCGAGATCACATCATCAATGTCATATCGCGCTTCGACAATTCGCTTAGCAGTGTCCTCTGATTCAGCTTTTGCAAAAAGTTCTTTATCGCGCTCGAGTATGTCTGCAACCCGCTCTAAGATTTTGCCGCGTTGTTCACCCGTAAATGCTCGCCAATGATCTGAATCAAATGCTTGGCGAGCGGCATCGATTGCGCTTACGGTGTCGGCTGCGCCACCCTCGTGAAAAGTTGCAACTAGGTGACCATCCGCAGGGTGCAAAACATTTCTAATTTCACCCGATGAGCTGCCCTGCCGCTTACCATTAATGAATAGCGAGGTCACATTTTCGTAAGTCATAGGTCAAAAGCCTACTCTCGCCAATAGTTTGGATTACCCGAAAGTTTAGATGCGCTTAGTTTCACAATGTGACCTAATGACTCAAAATCTTCAGGCTTAATTCGACTGGCTGGCCCTGAAATTACAATCGCTGCGGTCACTTCGTCATGCTCATCTCTAATGGGTGCTGCTATGGCAATAAAGTCCGCTTCCATTTCTTGATTTGCAATGGCAAATCCTTGCTTTCGGACTTGCTCCAATTCTTTTTCTAGGGCCTCTGCCGAGGTAATGGTGTTGGGAGCTAGTTTCTTCCAAGATGACGGTCGAGCTGTGATTCGCTCTGACTGATCGAGCCAGGCAGTCAGCACTTTCCCAGTTGCGGTGCAATGCGTTGGCACGCTCTGACCCAGCCAGCTGCGCATCGAAACCATGGATGGTCCGACAACTTGATCTACATAAAGCACGCTGTTGTCACTTAACACGGCAATGTTTACAGTTTCACCGACTTCAGAGGCGAGCGCGCGTGTTACCGCGCGGGATCCCGAAACTGCATCGAGCGAACTTGTTACAGATCCAGCAAGACGAACTAGACCAAGTCCTAACCGATAGCGGCCACGATCGGAAACTTGGTCAACTAAACCGCGATTAAGTAAGGCCGACATCAAACGAGAAGCCGTGGATTTGTGTACTCCAAGGTCAGCGGCGATTTCTGTTACGCCGGATTCACCGCGCTGGGCCAGGATTTCTAAAATTGCCAGGGCACGATCTACGGATTGGACCGAACTAGAGTCGGTCAAATGAGTGTTGCCCATTGCGCAACATTATGCGCTATGGGCAACACTTGTCTTGCGAATGTTGAATTTGCTCAAACTTAAATTAGGTGACTGGAATCAAAGTCATGATGCCGTTTATCGCTTCTGAATCCAGATGGGAACCAGCGCAGCGCAGATGCATTCTTTCGCCAGCCACGACGCTTACGTGACGACTGAAGGATAAATATTGCGAGCTATCAGCTGTTGGAACCGAACGGTAAGTTCCTGACACTCCTACCCCATTCGCAGTCGTTGTAGCCGCACAAAAGACAGAACCAGTCCCAGTGAATATCTCTAAATTGGCAAGCACCAAATAATCACCAGCGGCAAGTGGTTCACTCTGCATCAGACTTATCGTGTCCCACCCTGTCTGATCGGACACATAAATTGAAGTCCAACCATCTACGGTGTCATCTACTGTGGTCACGTTTGGAATTGCCGGCGATCCAGTTGACCCTTTTGCTCCTGTTGGACCTTTAGTTCCCCAAGTAACAAGTCGTTCGGTTTTCTTGCACTTTGCAGAACCGGTGATGATCCGAAGATCTCCAGTCTTTTTTACAGCACAGGCTTTAATAGTCGGCGTGCTAACCGCGTTACTGATCATTGCCGAACTAGCGACCAGAGAGATAGAGAGCACTAACGAGCTGGCAAAGATTGATGTATTTCGTTGCATTTCAGACCTAACTCAATTCATGTGAATTGCACAGCGCAACCCGTTTTCGTCATTTTAGTTAGTAATCGAAACTATCGACCGGAATTTGGCAAGAATCAACCTCAGTTAGAACAAACCGACCACTTCGCCGTTTTCCAGCTTGATGCTGTTTGCGGCTGGAACTTTAGGGAGTCCTGGCATTGTCATGATGTCACCAGTGACAACAACAATGAACTCAGCGCCGGCACTTAAGCTAACCTCGCGGATTGCAACAGTGTGCCCGGAAGGAGCGCCCTTTGCGGCCGCATCAGTTGAGAACGAATACTGAGTCTTAGCCATGCAGATCGGGAAGTGACCATAACCCGCGTCCTCGAATACCTTGAACTGATCTTTCACGCTCTTGTCTGCGACAACTTCTGCGGCGTCATAGATTTCGGTTGCGATCGTTGACACCTTGTCCCAAAGCGACATGGTGTCTGGGTAAAGCGGCTTGAATGATGCGGTTGCACCTTCAACAAGTTCAACAACTTTATTTGCTAGCTCCGTAGTGCCCTTGCTACCTTCGGCCCAATGTGTGCAACGAACTGCAGACACACCAAGGTCAGCGCAATACTTCTGAACTGCAGCAAACTCTGCATCCGTATCTGTCGTGAAGTTGTTTACGCCAACAATTACTGGCACTCCAAACTTTTGCACATTTCTAATGTGGCGACCTAGGTTTGCCAGTCCTGCTTCAACAGCGGCAACATTTTCTTTACCTAAGTCATCCTTAGCAACACCACCGTGCATTTTTAGGGCACGTACCGTTGCCACAATTACGGCAGCATCAGGTGCCAGGCCTGCTTTGCGACATTTGATGTCAAAGAATTTTTCCGCTCCAAGATCTGCGCCGAAGCCCGCTTCGGTCACAACGTAATCACCTAGACGTAATGCAGTGTCAGTTGCTAAAACTGTGTTGCAACCATGGGCGATGTTTGCAAATGGACCACCATGGACAAATGCTGGATTGTTTTCAAGAGTTTGAACCAAGTTAGGCATCAAGGCATCTTTAAGAAGTACTGTCATAGCACCGTTTGCATTTAGCTGGGCAGCAGTAACTGCTACCTTGTCGCGGGTGTAACCAACAACAATGTTTCCTAGCCGTCGCTCTAGATCATCCAGATCCATAGCCAAACAAAAAATAGCCATAACTTCACTGGCGACAGTGATATCAAAGCCGGCTTCGCGTGGGTAACCATTTCCAGGCCCACCCAATGCAGCCGTAATTTCCCGGAGCGCACGATCATTCATGTCGATAACGCGCTTCCAAGCAATTCGTCGCACATCAATGCCGAGTTCGTTACCCCAATAGATATGGTTATCGAGCATTGCGGAAAGTAAGTTATGAGCAGCGCCGATGGCATGGAAATCACCGGTGAAGTGCAAGTTGATGTCTTCCATTGGAACTACTTGAGCAAAGCCGCCACCAGCAGCGCCGCCTTTCATGCCAAAGCATGGGCCAAGTGAAGGTTCGCGCAAGCAAATAATTGCTTTCTTGCCAATCGCGTTAAGGCCATCTCCCAAACCAACTGTTGTTGTGGTTTTTCCTTCACCAGCTGGGGTTGGAGTCATAGCCGTAACTAAAACTAATTTTCCGCGTGGCTTATCTTTAAGTGAAGAGATGAAGTCCATGTTGATTTTGGCCTTGGTGGGTCCATAGTTCAGGACTGCATCCGATGGAATACCGATCTTTCCAGCAACTGAAACGATTGATTCAGTTGTGGCTGCCCGAGCAATATCGATATCTGATTTCATGCAAGTAGCTCCTTTTTGCGCTTGTCGGCCCATTCGTCAAGCTCTTCTTTGATTGCTGAATCCATTGCTGGAGACTCGTATTCATCAAGCATCTTGTGCGCGATTTCACTGGCACGTAGATCAGTTGTCTTTGAGCCATTGCGTGACCAACGATCGAAGTTATCTGCCGAAGACAAGAATGGCCGGTAGAAACAATCGCGGAAACGTTCCATAGTGTGCTGAGTTCCAAGGAAGTGGCCACCATGTCCAGCTTCTTCATGAGATCCGAAAGCAAGTGATGCTTCATCAATTTCGATTGGTGTGAATTCGGCTTGCATCATTTGCAGTAACTCGACGTCCATTACAAATTTTTCGTAGCAGGCAACTAAGCCGCCTTCAAGCCAACCTGCAGTATGCATAACAAAGTTAGTGCCAGCCAAGAAAGTAGCGTGCATAGTCATCAAAGTCTGGTAACCGGCTTGGGCATCAACAGTTTGTGCTGCATTGAGTCCACCACCACCGCGGAATGGCAAGTTGAAGTGACGCGCTACCTGTCCAGTGCAAAGCAATCCCATTGCTGATTCTGGGGTGCCAAACATTGGCGAACCGGACTGCATGTCGATGTTGGAAAGGAAGGATCCAAACACAACTGGGCACCCTGGACGTACAAGTTGTACAAGTGCGATACCACTCAAGGCTTCGGCAATTTGTTGCACCAGAGATGCCGGAATTGTTACCGGACTCATGGCACCCATCAAAAGGAATGGAGTTAGAACGCAAGGTTGGCCGGCTTCACTGTATTCAAATAGTGAGTCAAGCATGCGATCATCCCAACGCAATGGAGAGTTGCAGTTGATCAAGGAAATTATGGCTGGTGTCTTCTCAATGTTTGCGCGGCCACCAAAAACAATCTCAGTCATCTTGATTGTGTCGCGCGCATTAGGACCAGTTACAACGTTGCCCATGTAGGCCTTATCGCTAAGGGTTTGGCAGGAGTAGATCATGTCGATATGACGAGTATCCAAATGTGCGTCATTTGGTTCAACAACTACCGAGCTTGCAACATCAAGATCGGTGAACATCTGAGTAAGTTTTGTTAGGTTCTTGAAGTCATCCAGAGTCCCATCGCGACGAACACCTAAGTCACGGACGAACGGTGGGCCGTAAACGCCACCGAAAACCATGTTGTCGCCACCAATGATCACATTGTTGTTTGGGTTGCGAGCTTGCAGCGTGAATTCACTTGGTGCTTGCGCAACTTGTGCCAGGATCCAGTCTGGATCGAACTTAACGTTATTGCCTTCAACTTTTTGACCAGCAGCGCGGAATAGATCCAACGCGCGGTCATGCATGAACTCAACGCCCATCTCGGAAACGATTCGGCGCCAACCCTTGTCCAGAACTGCCATGGCGTCCTGCGAAAGAATTTCATATCGGGGGCTCTTATTTTGGAACATGTCTGGCTCCTGCTTTGCTGCTTAGGTAACAAGTTGAAGTTTTTCATCAAAATGACTTGACGAATACCCCACACGATACCGTACTATGTGGAACATAGGTTCCAGATTATGAAACTTTTTAGAAGTGGTATTTATCTGGATTTGACCTCTATATAGAGGAGGCGTGATGAGCAAGATTCTGGATGAAAAGCCAGTAACTGGCACCCAGTCAATTGATCGCGCCTGCGATCTGCTCACTCGAGTCATGAATTCAGCCGACCCGCAGACCTTAAGCGAATTAGTTTCAGCAACTGGCCTAGCCAAAGGAACAACTTCTCGGATCCTAAGCGCCTTGGAGCGAAGCGGTTTAATCGCACGCAGCTCCTTTGGCGGATTTGAATCCGGACCGATGTTGAATCAATTTGCAGTTCGTGGCGGCGCATATACGGCGCTGATTGGCTCGTTAACTCCAGCAATGGAACGGATTGCTGACATCACTCACGAAACTGTGAGCCTGGCGGTAACCGGACATAACGGAATCGACAACATAGCTCAAGTCGAGGGTTCATATCTATTGGGCAGTCGCAACTGGGTTGGCGAAAGTGTTCCATCACACTGTTCGGCGGCCGGCAAAGTGCTAATCGCATTTGGTGGCGCAGCTGCTCCAAGCACATTAGCGCCACGAACCACC
>CANLIF010000050.1 GCA_947491175.1 Actinomycetota bacterium | reverse complement strand
GTTTCAGCAGTGAAGCGCTTTATCTCTTCTGGATCAATGTAGTCCGTCCAGTTGTAAACATTAACCACACCTGAGCCAGTAGTTGGGAAATCTCCTGTGGTTGCAGTAGTTTCGCTTGCGCTTGGGTCTGCAGTAGTTTCGCCACCACAAGCCGACAGTAGTAGTGCGCCTGCCGCAGCAAGTGCAGCTACATATGAGGCGCGTCGCCTCTTATTGCTAGCCATTCTTATCTCCTTTTTCTCTGGATCAAATACGATCCGATCAGCACGCTGCCCGAGAACAACAGAAGCAAAGTAGAAATTGCATTCACCTCTGGAGTTACAGTTGAGCGAATCATGCCAAAAATGTACACCGGCAATGTTGTGGCACCAGGGCCAGCAACAAAGAAGGAAGTAATAAAGTCATCAATTGATATTGCGAATGCCAGCAAGGCCCCAGCGAAAATCGCCGGTGCCAATAGCGGCAAAGTAATTCGACGCAAAATCTGACGTTCATTTGCACCTAGGTCTGATGCTGCCTCAAACGGAGCCATATCTAATTGGCTCAATCGAGCGCGAATTGGCAAAAGTGCAAACGGAATACAAAATGCTGTATGGGCAACCATTAAGCCAATTTTCCCAAGTGGCACTCCAACGGCGATGAATAATCCAAGAGTTCCAACAGCTAATACGATTTCCGCGATGATAAGCGGAGCGCCAATCAATGCCATCGCCACTGCTTTACCAGCGCGCTGCATGCGAAGTAATCCAAGGGCAGCCATCACTGCCAGAAGCGTAGACAGCACAGTAGCAACAAATCCAACTTGCAAGGAATTCTTCAAAGCCCTCTGAATGTCAGTATTTTCGAAAACCTTGCCGTACCACTTGACAGAGAAGCTCTCCCAAACCGCGCCAATTCGACTCGAGTTAAATGAATAGATAACTACGTAAACCAGCGGGCTGTACAAAAAGAAAAGCACAAACCATGCGGCTGGGTTGAACCCAGGGAAGTTGCGAAGATTTACTAACTTGCCACGCTTACGCGAAGCGGTGTTGGTGTGACTCATACTAATTCCACCTTTTCTCCACGTCGCTGGGCTGCACCTTGCATGATCAATACGAATAGCAAAGTAAGAACAATGAGCAATACCGCAAGTGCGCTACCAAATGGCCAATTTCGCGCCTGACCAAAATTGTTCGCAATAACGTTTGCAACCATATTGGTTTTACCACCACCCAACATGTCCGATTGCAGGAACGACCCAAGTGCCGGGATAAACACCAAGGCGATACCTGAAATCACACCAGGTCTGATCGACGGCAGGATAATTCGACGTACTACGGTCATTCGTTTTGCTCCAAGATCGTAAGCAGCTTCAGCAAGTCTGAAGTCGAAACGTTCTGCAGATGCATAAATCGGCAAAATCATGAACGGTAAGAAAACATAGATGAGTCCAAGAATTGTCGCTGGTGGCGCGTACAGGATGCTCCACTCGATATTGAAGATTCCGAGGAACTTACCAATTGGACCTTCGTCCGCAACGATCTGACGCATACCGTAAGTACGAATCAAGATACTGATCCAGAACGGAAGTGTTACTAGCGCAACCAAGAGGTTTCGTTTTTTTGCATCACGTGTGGCAATCCACATTGCTACTGGAACTGAAAGCACCAAGGTGACAACGGTGGTGACAACGGAATAGTAAAACGATGTCCACAGTACCTTTATATATCGAGTATCAAGTGCAGTCGTGCCGTCAAGTTTTTCTTGAATAAACAATGCTTTGTAATTCTCCAGAGTGAAGACCCACTTAACACCGGTACCTTGTGAAGGCTTTTCAAGGAATGAGTAAACGACAATTATGAGAAGGGGAATTCCAATTGCAAATGCCAAGAAAATAATCGGCAAATAAGCAAGCTTTGGCGATGACTGGCCTGGCCTACCTCGCTGTGCTTGCTTTTTTGGCGGAGTAGTTACTGCGGTCATGAAGCCACCGTGCGAGCAGCGCGATGCTCAGGATTTAGCGTGACCTTACTTCCTTGTTCTGGAATCTGCGTTCCATAGGATGCCAGTGAAGCAATAACTTCAACGTCACCAACAGCTACGTGAACCCGAACCGAGTCTCCAGTGAAGATAACGTCCCTGACAGTTCCACTAATCATGCCGTTTGTGGCAAGTACAAGATCTTCCGGACGAATCGCAACTGTAACTTCGCCAGATGCAGGAATCACGCTGTCTGCTGCAAGTTGATCTGTTGGAAGAATATTTCCACCAGGTAGCGATATGCCTCCAGCGACCACAGTTCCCTTGATGAGATTTGTCTCGCCAATGAAATCGGCAACGTAGGCATTTACCGGTCGACGGTAAACCTCAACTGGAGTATCTAGCTGGACGATTTTGCCTTCGCTGAACACTGCAATTCGATCACCCATGGACATCGCTTCTTCTTGATCGTGCGTTACGAATACGAAAGTAATTCCAGTTTCACGCTGCAGGCGCTTTAGTTCAACCTGCATACCGCGACGAAGTTTTAGGTCAAGTGCGGAAAGTGGCTCATCTAACAAAAGTACTTTTGGTTTCTTAGCAAGTGCTCGAGCTAAAGCTACGCGTTGTTGTTGGCCACCGGATAATTGCGATGGCATACGGTTTTCGTAACCTTCGAGTCGTACTTGCGCCAGCGCTTCGGTAACTCGGGCGGACACTTGCGCCTTATCAACATTTTCCATTTCCAAACCAAACGCGATGTTGGCTGAAACTGTCATGTGCGGAAACAGTGCATAGGACTGGAACACGGTGTTTACTGGGCGTTCATATGGTGGCTTGTCGTCGATCCGCTCACCTTGTAAAACAATTTCACCACTATCTGGATATTCCAATCCAGCAATACTGCGAAGCAAAGTGGTTTTGCCACAACCAGAAGGACCTAACAAGATAAAGAATTCACCACTAGCGATGTCCAAAGAAACATCATCAAGTGCGCGAACTTCGCCACCTTCAGGAGTCTGGAAAACTTTTGTAATGTTGCGTATCTCGAGATACTTCTCGTTCAAAGTTGCCTACTTTCAAATGATGCAATTTCGTGCGAAACAACAAGGTTTGGACAAGAACTTACAACGAAATGGCACTAAATATTGGCAAAATAGTGAATGTAACAGTTCGCTAACGCTCAAAAACCCAACTATAGACGGGGTCTTGCGGGCGAGAACTTTAGGACATCACGCGAAACCTGTCGTCCAGCAATGAGGTCTGACACAAATTTGCCGGTTCCTGGGGCCATCATCAAACCCAACATCCCATGTCCAGTAGCCGCAATTACGCGTGGAGCCTTTGGAAGCGCGCCAATGTATGGCATGCCGTCAGGACTAGCTGGGCGAAGTCCTGCCAGTTCATTCTTGACTTCGAATTTTTCTGGCAGATTTAGGGCCTGACGCGCAGTTGCAATCAATTTATCTGTTGCCTTTGAATTCACAGACATGTCATTTGATGACGTCAAGGAAAATCCAGTGCTCATTCGGAATCCCCAGTCCAAGGGATTTGTTGCAATTCGCTGATCAGCAAGCATTAAAGTTCGTGATGGCATATTGGTTACACCAGGAAGCGTTACTGACTGACCTTTTGCCGGCATGATCGGAAGATTTTCACCAACACTTTTAGCCAACTCACGTGACCAAACACCAGCAGCTAAAACTACGTAGTCACAAATCCAAGAATCAGTTGTTGTTACAACAGTTACATTGCGACTGGTCGAAGACATACCGGTGACTTTTTCATCCCGGAATGCCACGCCGATGGCCTCGCAGTTTCTGCGGTACACATCGACAAGTTTTCCTGGATCCAAGCCAAAATCCGAACTAAATTCAACTACCGCTTTAACGCTGTCTTTAAGCATTGGCTCTTTCTCAAGACTGGTTGCCAAGTCAAGTTGTTTGGCATCGACGCCAAACTTTGTTACCAATTCAACTTCGTGCTCAGCATCAGCTTCGGCCTTGTCTGAGGTGTAGATGTACCACTGTGGTTGATTAGTTCGCGTTAAGTCAGTTGTTTCGGTAAGTCCTTCGATTACATCCATGCTGGTATCAAGAAGTTCCTTGAGTGCAGGTGCACAGTGATCAACATGTGCATCTGTGCAAGAGCGAGCAAATTTAAGTGTCCACGGAGCTAAGAGTGGGCCAGCGCCAGGAGTCATTGCGAAAGCACCAGTTCTTCCGATCAGATTTTTAAAACCTGTTTGCACCATTCCAGGAGCAGCAAACGGAATGATGTGACTCGGACTAATCCAACCGGCATTTGCAAGTGAGGTGCCGTAACTGGAACCACCGGTCTCAACGACAATTACAGAGGCGCCGTCCTTTGCTAATTCCCAAGCGCAAGCAAGGCCAACGATGCCGCCACCAATCACCGTGACATTATTTTGTGAACTCATGCCCATAGCCTATGGACTTTAAGGGCTGGGTACATGTCCAGTCTCAGAAACACTAACTCTGACGATTTGCCTGGCTCGACTTAGAGGAAGTCAACGCCTTCAAAAGCTCCACCATATGCTGGCGCAGCGTTGACCCAAGCCTGCTTAGTGCCTGCGTCACCAACTAATCCCATAAAGGAATACATGTCTTCCCGCCAGCGTCCAAGTGTTATGCAAACCCCAGAATCTTTATCTAGCAGAAGGTTCTGAATATCCTTTGCAGTCCTCAGGCCTTCTCGATTTTCTTCAACGGCTTGCATTCGGGCATAAGACCCTTCGGATCCGGAGTACTTGCGAGTGAATGCATGGTTGGTATGTCCAGAAACCACTGAATCAGTTGGCACATCAATGACGCCGTCGGCTGCTGCTTCAACCATAAACAAATCTTTACCGTCCAACACTGTGTAGTTCTGGCCGACTGCATGCGGAATTTCTCGGATGTAAGCGATTGCATCGGCGGCAGTTGGCTGGTGTAACGCACCTCGAGTCACAAAATCAACTGGCATACCAGTCATGTTCGTTGCAAGGTCCAACGCATTGACAACGACTATGACACCGTTTGAATTTATTCCCATAGTGGCAAGCGAGCCAGGATACGTTGCGGCAATCACGCTTAAACCAGATTCGTCTTGAACTCTCAACACTGTCTGGAGTCCGTTAGTCCAATCGGGTAAATCCATATTTTGCCCAGCAGCTCGTGAGCCTTCCCGTGTGATCGCAATTGCAGTGCATCCCATGCCACCAGTGAGTGCCCAAGATTCATCCAACATGGAAAGCGCCGCCACTTGATACCACGGCATACTTGCGGCTTCGGCCATAGCTTCTAGTTCTGCAACTAAGTCTGGGCAATATCTTTCGGCTGTTTCCCAGCCGCCAACTTCAGTCAGACGGTGCGCTAGATCTTCAGCATCAACTTCATTTTTACTGAAGTGAAGTACCCATCGATTCCATGCCGTTTCAAGAAGTCCGGAAAGTTGTTCACCTATTTGGGTACCACGCTGTGCACCTGATCCAGATGCAGTTACGACACTTAGCGCCATTGCGAACTCCTAAAGCAAGAAGGTACGGGTGAGTGTCGCTGCGTTTTGGGGTTCACTCGTAATGTGCTGACCATTGAACGTTACGACATTTCCAGTGGGGTCGACGTGGATTTCGCCAAGAATTCCGTGTCGAATCATGTCCGAACTTCTGATCGTTCGGGTGTTTTTGACGGGCACACTGCGCCGGCGAGAAAGCGAAACCTCGGAATGTCCGTTAGTAAAGTGCACACCTAAATCCTCAGCAGTTTCGCCAAATGCCCCAAATTGTTGGCCAATCACTAATGGCTGGGAATTAGTTACCGTTGCGCCAGGGTCACCAACTACACCCCAAGCTGGAAGCCCGCTCTTAATGATCATGTTGGGTTTCGAAGCAAATGTTGCGTACGGCCACAACACAATGTCTGCCATTAGGCCAACTTGGAGTGAACCAATTTCATGAGATAACCCATGGACCAGCGCAGGATTTATCGTGATCTTGGCAACGTGCATCAGAACCCGCTCGTTATTGATTGCTACTTCATCAGGAGCTACTGACCCATCAAGGATTGCGTGATCGGCAAACATACTTGCCATTGAAAATGTTTTACGCCAGGTGTCATCAACTCGCCCCATACCTAAAGCGTCTGAGGAGGTAACTGGAATGACGCCCATGTCATGTAACCGGTTTTCTGCAGCCATAGTCGCATTACGCACTCGGTTGCGCGCCATTTGAACGTCGCTTGGCAGCTCTGGATTCATGCCATGTGACGAGATAATCATCGCGACATGCTCGTCGGCAGCATTAACGCCATATGCAAGCGTCGGATTAGTTGATGATGCCAAAATGTTTTCTCGGCCAGCCATTGTCAAAACATCAGGGGAGTGACCACCACCGCAACCTTCAACATGGAACGCGTGGATTGCTCTACCGGCAATTACATCTAAAGTGTCAGCAACGCTGAGCATCTCGTTTAGGCCATCGGTGTGAAGTGCGACTGCAACATCAAATTCGTCTGCAAAAGTTAAAGTAGTGTCGATCGTTCGGGGATGAGCGCCAGTATCTTCGTGAATCTTAAATCCACAAACGCCACCAGCGAGTGCCTCTTGCAGAGGGGAAGTTGTTGAACCAGCTGCGCGGCCCAAGATGCCAACATTTAGTGGCCAGGCGCCATACATATTGTGTGCTTGTTCAAGCGCCCACTTTGAACTAACTCCTACCCCCCAAAATGGCCCAAATTCTTGGGTAATAATCGTGGTTACACCACTGGCTAGTGCAGCGTCACAAACTCGAGGTGACATGGCATGTACGTGAGTATCCACGCCTCCTGCCGTTGCAATTAACCCCTCGCCAGGAATCACAATTGAGCCGCTGCCGATAATTACCTCGACACCATCCATAGTGTCGGGGTTACCGGCTTTTCCAATTGCGCTAATTCGTCCGGCTCTAATTCCGATTGAACTTACCCGAATTCCTTGAATTGCATCAATAATCAAAACATTAGTTATAACAACATCACAGGATTCACTGCTGGGAACTGATCGCATTCCGATGCCATCTCGCATGTTCTTGCCAAATCCAATTTGAACTTCGTTTCCTAGTTCGCGATCATCCGCTTCGACACGGATGATCAATTGGGTATCACCCAAGCGAACGAAGTCACCTTTGCGAGCCCCATGAACTGCAATGTCCTTTTGGCTATCTGCGATATCTTTTTGGTTCATTCCGCAAACCCCAAATATCCAAGTGAGCGCGCTTTAGCGATTGCAGATTCTTTTACGCCTGGCGCATCAAGCGGCCCATTAACTAATCCAGCAAATCCAATTAAGATTCGATTTCCAGTTATCGGAATTAAGTTCACAGCGACTTCAACTCCAGGTGGAAAGTCAACATGTTCACCGGCTGGAATATAAAGGTGTCTGCCATATGATGCGGTGCGATCAAAGCTCAGTCTGGGGTTGGCTTCAAAGAAATGCATATGTGTTGTAACGGAAATTTGAATGTCTGATTCATTTCTCACGGATACTGAAACGATGTCAGGATTTGTTTCGTAAGTTATGGGTGTCAGTCGAGTTACTTTGCCTGGAACATCGTTATCTGTGGATTCAAAATCAACAACAACTAATCGGCGGCCGTCAGAAAATACCGCTTCGATTGCGACTCCACTCAACAGCGGCCCAACGCCTGGCAATAATTCATCATCAGAAACTGCAGTTAACCCGGCCTGCAGCGCCGTTGCGTGATCAGCGCCGTCCCTTGCAGATTCGATAACTGCATGAGAGATTAAGGCAACTGCCTCGGGCTTATTAAGCTTCACTCCGCGCTGGCGTCGAGATTGGGCAAGTTGCGCCACATTAAAAATCAACAATCGATCAAGCTCCGAAGGCGTTAACTCCACAAATCCAACCTAACTTGACTCAAAGATAACCAATGTCCAACTACTAACCGAAAACGCGTACGCCACCAAGCCAAGTGCCAACAACTTTTGCTTTCCGAACTTGCATTGGTTCCAAAGCGTGGATGTCAGTTCCCATCATCACAATGTCTGCGCGTTTACCAATGGCAAGATCTCCCCACAGGTGTTCTTCCCCAGCTTGCACGGCTGATCCCATGGTGTAAGCGGTCAAAGCTTCATCTAGCGTCAAGCGTTCTTTTGGTACCCAACCTTCAGGCGGGAACTCTTCATCTGTTTGCCGAGTTATCGCAACGCCAATGCCTTCCATAGGCACGGGAGAAGTAACTGGCCAATCGGATCCGAAGGAAATCTTGGTTCCACTGCGAAGCAAAGTAGCCATTGGATATTGTCGATCAGCCCGCTCTTGTCCGAGTCGAGGAACAGTCAGCACGACTTGTTCGTTTGCAAGTTGTGCCCATAGTGGTTCAAAGTTTGCAATCACATCAAGTTCTTTGAAACGTGGCAAATCTGCTGGATCAATTAATTGAGAATGTGCAATCACAGGGTTAATGAGATTTCCATGAAGGTTGCGCGCGTACTCGAATGCATCGAGCGCATTTCTAATTCCAGCATCACCAATTGCATGAATGTGGGCCTGGAACCCACTTTTAACGACTTCGGCGACGGCTTCAATCAGTTCTTCACGCCGCCAGTTTGGGATGCCCTTACTTGGGCAGTCACAGTAATCTTCCAGCACCGCTGCGGTTCCACCTTCAAGGATTCCATCAGCAAAAAACTTAACTGTGTTTCCAGTTATCCATTCGGACGCTTCTTTGTTAACTCGATCTCGGCGAGCTATGTTGCTTTCAAGTTT
>CANLIF010000049.1 GCA_947491175.1 Actinomycetota bacterium | reverse complement strand
TATTAACTCAGCCACCATGATGAACAAAGGTCTTGAAGTTATTGAGGCTCACCTGTTATTCGACATTGAATTCGAAAACATAGATGTTGTGGTTCACCCACAGTCAGTTGTTCATTCCATGGTCGAATTTATTGATGGGTCAACGATTGTGCAGGCAAGTCCACCTGATATGCGATTACCAATTGCACTTGGCTTAGTTTGGCCAAATCGAATTGCAGGTTTAGCGACGGGATGTGACTGGACAAAGTCTGCGTCGTGGACATTTGAGCCATTAGATACCGAAACTTTTACTGCGGTAGATCTAGCAAAGTTGGCCGGAACTAGAGCAGGTACCGCACCTGCAGTACTCAACGGCGCAAACGAAGTTGCTGTCGCGGCCTTCCTTGCAGGCGAGTTATCGTTTGTAGGAATTGTTGAATTCGTCTCAGAAGTTTTGCAAATTCACTTGGCAACAAATTTTGTGTCAGACCAGGACCTGACAATAGAAGAAGTTTTAAAAGCTGCAGATTGGGCACAACAATATGGTCGTGAATTACTTGATTCAAAGAAATAGGACACCAACATGCTGACTCTGCTCGGAATATTGATTTTTGCTGTTGGTTTACTTGCATCCATTGCCTTGCACGAGTTAGGCCACATGGCGCCTGCTAAAAAATTTGGCGTGAAAGTTCCGCAGTACATGGTGGGATTTGGGCCAACGCTATGGTCTCGCACAAAAGGCGACACTGAGTATGGACTAAAAGCGATTCCACTTGGCGGCTACATTCGAATGATCGGGATGTTCCCACCAAATCCAAAGGGTATTCAGGATCGAGAGCACTTGGGTCGAATCGGGTTAATGATTGAGGATGCGCGCGAAGAAGTGCTTTCTGAGATTTCCCCAGAAGACGAATCGCGCACGTTTTATCGATTGAGCGTGCCAAAAAAGTTGACCGTAATGTTCGGTGGACCGTTCATGAATCTGGTGATTGCAACAATTCTTTTCACGATTTCATTGAGCGTAATCGGCCGTCCTGTAGTCACCACGACAGTCAGTGAAG
Source organism: Actinomycetota bacterium (assembly GCA_947491175.1). Lineage (GTDB taxonomy): Bacteria > Actinomycetota > Actinomycetes > S36-B12 > UBA5976 > UBA5976. The sequence continues at coordinate 7,801 of CANLIF010000049.1, read as the reverse complement.
TTGTAGCCTGCATACCGACTAGTGCAAATCCAAATGGCATTGCATCCACCAGTGGCACCTGTGACGGCGGAGTGAGTACTCCTGCTACCGAAATCGGTTTGACTGCAGGGGATAAGTTGCTTGTCGTTAATGATCTTGAAATTGCGTCTTGGCAAGATCTTGGCACAGCACTTGGTGATCAGGCTGGCAAAGTAGTGCAAGTCACGTATCTAACTTCAGCCGGTGCCACGATTACTAAGTCCGTTAAAGTCGCAGCGATTGACTCAGAAGTTTTCACCGATGCCGGGGAACCAACTGGCGAGTTTTCAACTCGAGGCTTCTTGGGAGTATCGCCAAGTTTTGCTTTAGTGCAGTCTCCAGTTTCAGAGGTACCTGGCTTCATGGCCTCCGTTACCGCTTCGAGCGTTAGCGCTTTATTTGAGTTTCCAGCTCGGGTGTTTGGCCTGGCGGGAGAGTTGTTCACTGACTCACCAAGAGACCCGGAAGGACCAGTAAGTGTCGTTGGAATTGGTCGAATTAGTGGCCAGATAACAAGCAACGAGGCGGTTCCCACTGTTTATAAGGTTGGCGATCTGATTACGTTATTAGCATCGGTAAATCTATTCCTCTTTGTTTTCAACATGGTTCCCGTTCTGCCATTAGATGGCGGTCATATCGCTGGTGCACTTTACGAGGGCGCGCGCAGGCAGATTGCTCGCATCCGCCGCAAGCCACTCCCAGGTCCAGTTGATACTGCGAAAATGCTCCCGGTGGCTTACGGAATGTCTCTTGTGTTGCTAGCGATGTCAGCGATTGTCATAGTTGCCGACATCATTAAACCGATGAGTTTCTAGCCGATAGAACTTAGTATCACCCTGGTAAGGCAAATGTCCTGAAGGTGGCGGATAATGGAGAACATGACGATCAACCTGGGTCTACCGGCGCTCCCGCCCCCTGTGTTAGCACCACGTCGAAAAAGTCGTCAGATCACACTTCGACACAGCACTCATCCAATCTTGATTGGTGGTGATGCCCCAATCAGCATCCAGTCGATGGCCACAACACTTACTGCCGATGTCAACAGCACACTTCAACAGATTGCAGAATTGACTACATCGGGATGCCAGATAGTTCGAGTTGCGGTACCGAGTCAAGATGATGCAGACGCTTTGCCACAAATTGCAAAAAAATCAAGCATTCCGGTAATTGCAGACATTCACTTTCAGCCAAAGTATGTTTTTGCTGCCATCAATGCCGGAGTCGCTGGCGTTCGAGTTAATCCAGGAAACATCAAGCAATTCGATGACAAAGTTAAAGAAATCGCGAAAGCTGCAGGTGATGCTGGAATCCCAATTCGCATCGGTGTCAATGCTGGGTCTCTTGATAAGCGATTACTAGAAAAATACGGCAAGGCAACACCAGAGGCACTTGTTGAATCTGCACTTTGGGAAGCGTCGCTTTTCGAAGAACATGGATTTGGTGACATCAAAATTTCAGTGAAGCATCATGACCCAGTTGTAATGGTTCAGGCCTACCGCTTACTTGCCGCGCAATCGGATTATCCACTTCACCTCGGAGTAACTGAAGCTGGTCCATTATTCCAAGGAACCATTAAATCTGCGGTCGCTTTTGGTTCGCTACTTAGTGATGGAATCGGCGATACTATCCGAGTCTCACTTTCCGCACCACCAGTTGAAGAAGTAAAAGTTGCAAACCAAATTTTAGAGTCACTTAACTTGAAGCAACGCGGACTCGAGATTGTGAGCTGCCCATCTTGTGGCCGAGCTCAGGTTGATGTCTATACCTTGGCGGAACAAGTTACCGCAGGATTAGAAGGACTTGAAGTTCCGTTGCGCGTTGCCGTCATGGGTTGCGTCGTTAATGGACCAGGAGAAGCAAGAGAAGCTGACCTTGGCGTTGCTAGTGGAAACGGTAAGGGTCAAATTTTTGTCAAAGGCGTAGTAATCAAGACTGTGCCAGAAGCGCAAATTGTCGAAACGTTAATCGAAGAAGCGATGAAACTTGCCGAGAACATGGATTCCGAAGGCGCACCAATCGTTTCTGTAACTTAAATCAAACATGGCACACGAAATCCGGGCGCTTGACGCACATTCAATCGCTCAAGTAAATAGTTTGATCGAACAAGATCCGGTCAGACATTGTTTGCTGGCAGCCCGGTTAGAGCAAAGTAAGCAAAGTAGATTTCGGCCAAGTTATCCCGATCTTCTTGGGTATTTCGATGACGGAAAACTCAAATCACTCTTAATGACCGGTGCCAACGTAGTTCCTGTCAACACCTCGCTGATTGCCCGTCAGGAGTTTGCAGCTGTGCTCGAGAGAAGTGGGCGGCGGAGTTCTTCGATAGTTGGCCCAGTCGAAGAAGTTTTAGATCTTTGGTCGAAGGTCTCCGATAGCTGGGGACCGGCAAGAGAAGTTCGGGCTAATCAACCAGTACTAGCGATGCGAAGTAATTCACTTAAAGCGATTGACCATGACGTTAGGTACTCAAACCATTCGGATCTGGAGGAATTGATACCAGCCTGCATAGCGATGTTCACCGAAGAGGTTGGGATAAGTCCAACCCTTAACGGTGGTGGTAACGCTTATCGAAATCGGATTTCAGAGCTTGTTTCAGGACGGCGTTCATTTGTAAAGTACCTAGGGACTGAACTGGTGTTCAAGGCCGAAGTTGGAACTGTAGGTGCGGGAGTTGCTCAAATCCAGGGAGTTTGGGTTAAGCCAGAATTTCGGGGTCGGGGATTTTCAGTGCCAGCTCTAGCTGCGGTGGTGAAACTAATTATGGCCGACTTGGCACCAGTTGCCTCGTTGTACGTCAATGACTACAACGAGGTGGCCATCAATGCATATCAAAGCGTTGGCTTTGAGCATGTCGATACTTTCGCAACCATACTTTTTAGTTGACTTCGAGCTGACCTTGACTCAGACCTACTGAATCCAAGGCAACTCAGATTAAATCAAGTTCCTCGGTACGATTGAAGCAGAATTTATTTCGACCTTAGGAGTGCTAGTGCTACGCATGTCAACCCTGTTCTTGCGGACTTTACGCGAGGATCCAGCGGATGCCGAAGTACCTAGCCATCGCCTTTTGGTACGTGGCGGTTATGTTCGTCGCGTCGGCCTAGGCATTTGGTCATGGTTGCCACTGGGATATTTGGTTTATCGAAACGTGGAACGCATAGTTCGCGAAGAAATGGACAGCGCGGGATTTCAAGAAGTGCACTTCCCAGCTTTGCTCCCACGCGAACCTTATGAAAAAACCGGTCGCTGGAATGAATACGGAGACAATCTATTTAGATTGCAGGATCGAAAAAAAGCGGACTATCTTTTGGGACCTACCCATGAAGAAATGTTTACTCTTATGGTTAAGGGCGAATACTCGTCTTACAAGGATCTGCCACTTTGCATTTATCACATTCAGATTAAGTATCGTGATGAAGCCAGACCCCGCGCCGGGATTCTAAGAGCTCGTGAGTTTGTCATGAAGGACTCATATTCCTTCGACGTTAATGATGCTGGACTAGAAATCTCATACCAACGTCACCGTGATTCTTATATCAAAACTTTTGATCGTCTCGGAATGAATTACGAAATTGTTTCAGCGATGTCTGGTGCCATGGGTGGATCAAAAAGCGAAGAGTTTCTTGCCACGTGTGAAAGTGGCGAAGATACATATGTAAAGTGTCCAAATTGTGGACTAGCAGCAAATGTCGAAGCAATCGTCACTAGGGTTCCAGCCGAGATTGATGCAACTGGGATTCCAGCCGCACACGTCGAAGACACACCTGACACTCCAACCATTGCTTCACTGGTGGAAGTCTCAAATACTAGATCTGAATTACGTAGGTCTGATCGAGATTGGCATGCTGGCGACACACTTAAGAATGTTGTTGTGATGCAAGTAGATTTAGCTGGTTCTCGCACTCCATTAGTTATTGGTTTACCAGGTGATAGAGAAGTTGATTTGAAGCGAGTTGAAGCAGCGCTTCATCCAATTTCAATTGAAGTTTTTGAAGAGGAAGATTTCAAAAAGCATCCAACCTTGGTTAAGGGATACATCGGGCCAGAAGTACTTGGACTGAAATCTGTTTCTGGGATTGCGTACTTAGTAGATCCACGAGTGGTAAGTGGAACGCGCTGGATCACAGGTGCTAATAGTCGGGGCAATCACGTATACGACTTAGTTGCAGGCAGAGACTTTGCGTGGGACGGCGTAATTGAAGCCGCTCAGGTTCACCAAGGCGATGGCTGCTCGAATTGCGAGAGTGAAGTAGTGATCGCTCGGGGCATTGAGATCGGCCACATTTTCCAATTAGGTCGAAAGTATGCAGAGGCACTTGACCTTAAGGTGCTTGATGAAAACGGGGAACTAGTAACTGTGACGATGGGTTCGTATGGCATTGGAGTTTCGCGCGCGGTAGCAACCATTGCAGAGCAGTCACATGACGAAAAAGGACTTATTTGGCCACGCGAAGTTGCGCCAGCCGATATCCATATCATCGCAACTGGTCGAGATGATGAACCATTTGGTGTTGCGCTGAAAATGAGCGAAGAGCTCGAGGCTAGCGGCGTAAGAGTTCTTTTTGATGACCGCAGAGGTGTTTCGCCTGGCGTGAAATTTAATGACTCAGAATTGTTGGGAATTCCAACTATTGCGGTAGTGGGTAAAGGCCTAGCGGATGGCGTGATTGAATTGCGCGACCGTAAATCTGGGGAACAAACTTTGATTCCAGTCTCAGATTTCGTTTCAGAGGTCGTTTCGTTAGTTACTAAGAAGTAACCACGATGACAATCCAGGCTGTAGTTTTTGATTGGGGTGGCACTTTAACCCCGTGGCACAATGTCGATCTAAGTGAACTTTGGATGGGTTACTCCGAAATTTACGATCCGGCTAATGCCAAACAGTTGGCAGAAACCTTAAATCATGGAGAACAAGCACGTTGGTCGCGCCAGTTTGAAACAAATGGCGAAATTGGAACTGGGGTACTTGACGAACTTTTTCATGAATCCGGTGTTGATACCTCAAGCGCACTTCACTTTGAAGCCTTAGCGCGATTCTTAAGTGGTTGGGACCCACATACGTATACCGATCCAGATGCAATTGAACTTCTCGAAGGACTTCGTGGCAGGGGAATCAAAACTGCAGTGCTATCAAACACAATGTGGCCGCGTAGACATCATGAAGCAGTCTTAGAACGCGATGGCGTTCTGCATTTGTTCGACTATCTGTTATTCACCAGTGAAACACCGGCCGGAAAGCCACACAAATCTGTTTTCGCTGATGTGCTTTATAACTTAGATGTCTCACCGGAACATGCAGCATTTGTTGGAGACCGACTATTTGATGACATTCATGGTGCGCAATCCATTGGAATGAAAGGTATCTGGATTCCACACTCAAACATTCCAGCTTCGCAATCATCTGATTTGGGCATCATCCCTGATGCCACGGTTCAACGGCTAAGCGAGGTTATGGACGTTGTAACGGGTTGGATCACCCAGTAACAATGCAACTGCAATTGGTAGACGTAACGATTTGGATAGTTTTAGTTTGTGTAGTGGCTGCCTTCCTTGCTGGATTTGTGGATGCAGTTGCTGGCGGCGGCGGACTTATTCAGTTGCCAGTTTTACTATGGACATTCCCGAGCGCACCATTAGCGAGCATCCTTGGAACCAACAAAGCAGTTTCGATAGTGGGGACTAGTACCGCGGCAAATACTTATCGTAAACGCATTCAAGTGAGTGCAAAACAATTAGTTCCCATGATGAGCGCAGCGTTTGTTGGCTCGCTTTGTGGAGCGATTCTTGCAACCAATGTTTCGCGCGAAATGTTTGAACCTATAATTTTGGTTATTTTGATTGCGGTTGGTTCATTTACAATTTTGCGTCCTGATTTTGGAAAACTTGAAACCAATCGGGATGTTCCTCCGGCTCTGGTGCCATTAATTGGTCTAGTTATCGGGTTTTATGACGGGCTCATCGGCCCGGGTACTGGGATGTTTTTACTGTTTTCCTTGGTCAGTTTTGTGGGAACCAGTTTCCTGAGAGCCTCAGCAATCGCGAAGTTTGTGAATGTTGCAACCAACCTGGCCGCATTGATCATATTTATTCCTGGTGGGCATGTGATTTGGCTAATTGCAGCCTTAATGGCTCCAGCTAATTTGATCGGTGGTTATCTAGGGGCCCGTACCGCACTTGATCGAGGGAGCTCATTTGTCCGATTGATCTTCTTAACAATGCTCGTTGCATTAGTTGCCAGGCTTATTGCAACAATTTGATGGTCGATCTTTTAAATCGGTTCTATCGAAATCTGTCATAACAGACTACGATTGGAACACAACTGCTCCACCAAATTGAAAAGGCAAGACAATGATTCCAGTTTCTGAACTCACGCTGTTGCTGGAGCCTGTTGTGGGCACCTTTTCCTTCGACTTAGATGAAATAGAAATCACTCGATCCGGTGGCCAAAGAATTCTTGATGTGACTATCGATGGTGATACTGGAGTCAATCTTGATGAAGTTGCAGCAGTTTCTCGAGCAATATCAGAATTCTTAGACTACTCGGATGCTATGGGTGATGAGCCTTATGTATTAGAAGTTGGTACTCGGGGTGTCACAAAGCCACTTACAAAACCAGTTCATTGGGCTAGAAACGTAGGCCGCCTCGTAAATGTTGCTGGCAATTCCATAAATGCAGTGGGAAGAATTGTGGAATTCACCAATCCTGATGTGACACTTGACATTAATGGCAAACTTAGAACTTTAAGTATCAACGAAATTTCTCGAGCCAACATCGAAATTGAATTTAAGAAGATGCCCAAAGAAGATTCAGAAGCCGAAGCTTCGTCAGACGACTTCGATTCTGAGTCAGATTAGGAGGGCGAACCGTGGACATTGATATCTCTGCACTAAAAGGATTGACGCGTGAGCGTGGCCTTTCCTTGGATTATGTTGTTGATGCAATCGAGCAGGCGCTGCTGGTTGCTTACTTGCATTCAGCTGGAGCGCACGAAAGCGCTCGAGTCGAACTTGATCGAGTAACAGGACACGTACTGGTAATTGCTGATGAAGTTAATGACGAAGGCGAAAAGATTGGTGAATTTGAGGCCACTCCCGAAGGCTTTGGACGAGTCGCGGCATCTTTGGCTCGTGGTGTTATCACGCAAAGACTTAAGGCCGCAGACGATGATGCAACTGTTGCTGAGTTTCAGGCAAAGGAAGGCGACGTAGTTTCGGGAGTTATTCAGCAAGGAAGCGATCGTCAGTTGATTTTTGTTAACTTAGGAAAAGCTGAAGGTGTTTTGCCACCCGAAGAAACAGTTCCGGGCGAAAACTACTCACATGGCACCCGAATAAAGTGCTACGTAGTTGCAGTAAAGATGGGACCAAAGGGCCCGGTTATTACTTTGTCTAGATCTCATCCGAAGTTAGTTGAAGAGCTTTTCAAATTTGAAGTTCCAGAAATCGCAGATGGCACAGTAGTAATTGAAGGACTTGCGCGCGAAGCTGGACACCGCACCAAAATTGCAGTTTCGACAAAGGCTGCCAGTGTTAATCCAAAAGGTGCATGCATCGGGCCACTCGGGGGACGCGTCCGAGCGGTCATGAGTGAACTCGGTGGGGAAAAGATTGACATAGTCGACTACAGCGAAGATTTAGCCCAGTACGTGAAGCATGCGCTCTCACCTGCAAAAGTAATCTCGTCGACACTGCTAGATGAAGAAAATCGCATCGTTAGAGTAGTAGTCCCAGATTTTCAGTTGAGTCTTGCCATTGGCCGCGAGGGTCAAAATGCAAGATTGGC
>CANLIF010000048.1 GCA_947491175.1 Actinomycetota bacterium | reverse complement strand
GAAGCTCATAGCGGTAATCGGCGCGGCATTAGCAACTGCCATAAACAAAACAGCAGTTAATCCAATCGCACCTTTGCGAAGGCCTTGTTGGCTATCTTTATTTGTCGACATGCATTCGACCCTTTCGTTGTAACACCGGGGAGTTCCCGACGTTTCTCACTTGGTATTGCTTACAAGCGGGTGACCTGAGTCACACGGTTGAAACGACCTTGCCAGAAACTGCACCCCAATACAATGAAATTCACATGGTTTCTCGAATTATTTTGGTTAACAAAGTTTCATTTTTGGTCTAAAAGAGGCAAAAAAATGCGACAAACTGGGGTTACTTATGAGTATATCCCCATGTTTGTTAGGTTTTATCTGTTAAACCAAAGTTCAACCAAAAGTTGCTAAAAGGTATGGTCATTTGGTCTAATTTTATGTAATCATTTGATTAGGTGGTTTGCGGCTGCAGGCACCAGAAGATAGCGAAAGGTTTCGGGATGACCCAAGAACATGTTGCTGCACCCGAATTCGACTATGGACTTTTTTCATATGACTCCAAAGAGCAAATGCTTGATAAGTCCAAAGAGTTCTGGAATCCGGGCAAAACACAATTCTGGATTGACTCTGGGGTACCGCTCGTAATTGATCGGCGCGAAGAATATTTCATTTATGATATGTCAGGTAAACGCCTGATCGATGCTCACTTAAATGGTGGAACATACAACTTAGGTCACCGAAATCCAGAAGTAGTACAAGCCGTAACTATGGCAATGCAGCATTTTGACATTGGTAACCATCATTTCCCATCGCTAGCTCGAACTGCGTTAGCTGAAGCGCTAATCAAAACTGCGCCTACCGGATTGAGCAAAGTTATCTATGGCTCGGGCGGCGGTGAGGCAATTGATATTGCCCTAAAGACCGCACGGCATGCCACGCAAAAGCGCAAGATTGTTTCAATTGTTAAGGCGTATCACGGTCACACTGGACTTGCCGTAGGTACTGGCGATGATCGCTTCTCCAAACTGTTTCTTTCAGATCGGCCCGAAGAATTTCCGCACGTGCCCTTCAATGATCTAGAAGCGATGGAAGATGCGTTACGGGGACGCGATGTAGCTGCAGTAATTATGGAAACAATTCCAGCAACATATGGTTTCCCACTTCCAAATCCTGGTTACTTAGAAGCGGTAAAAGTACTTTGCGAAAAGTACGATGCGTTATACATTGCCGACGAAGTTCAAACCGGCTTAATGCGTACTGGCGAACTTTGGGGAATTACCAAGCATGGCATTACGCCAGACATTCTTGTTACCGGCAAGGGCATCTCAGGTGGGCTTTATCCAATTGCAGCTGTGCTGGCGACTGAAAAGGCTGCTGGCTGGTTAAACGAAGATGGCTTCGGTCACATATCAACTTTTGGTGGCGCCGAACTTGGATGTATTGCAGCACTTAAGACTTTAGAAATCTGTTCGCGAGAAGAAACTCGATCCATGGTTCACTACATTGCAGACTATGTTGCTGGGCGCCTAGCTGCGATTCAAGAAACTTACCCAGATTGGTTTGTTGGCATCCGACAAAATGGCGTAATTCTTGGTTTGGAATTTGCGCACCCACAAGGTGCAAAGTACGTAATGCGCCATTTATATGAAAACGGTGTCTGGGCAATCTTCTCGACACTTGATCCGAGGGTTTTGCAATATAAGCCAGGAATTTTGTTAAAGCCAGAAGTTGCTGAAGAAATGCTGGATCGCACGGAGATTGCAATTGGAAAAGCCTTTGCTGAAATCCGTAACGAACGGAAGTCAGCATGAGCGAAATGACTTATGAACCATTGATGGTCGAACCAGCCGGCGTACCGCGCGGACGGGCCATGGTCGAACGTGCCGATTGGGCAGCTCGGGCATACGCCAAGTACGACGTGGCAACCGTAAATCGAATTGTTGATGCTGCAGCTTCTGCGTTGGCAGCTCGGGCCCAAGAGTTCGCCCGTGATGCGGTAGCTGAAACTGGCTTTGGGGTAGTGGAACATAAGGTGCTCAAAAACATTGCTTGCTCAACTGGGATTGTGGAGACATATAGAGGTCAAGATTTTGTTTCCCCAGAGATCGATGACATTAACAAAATTGTTGCTATCCCTAGGCCGGCTGGCGTAGTTCTAGCTTTGACGCCGTCTACTAATCCCGTTGCTACCGTTTCATTCAAGATCATCTTGGCTTTGATGACACGAAATGCAGTCATCATTAGTCCGCACCCAATGGCAAAGAAAGTTTGTGCCGCTGCGGCAAAGGCAATGGCGGAAGCCGCAGTTGCTGCGGGCGCACCAGATGGAATCATTCAAATCGTCGAAGACCCTTCGATCCCGCTTATCAATGCGTTAATGACAGACGAGCGAACAGATGTAATTGTTGCAACAGGTGGAAGTCCAGTTGTGCGCTCCGCATACCGAAGTGGAAATCCGGCAATTGGCGTAGGTCCTGGCAATGTTCCAGTTTTGGTCGATGCCACAGCCGACATCCAAAAAACAGCTGCTCGAATTATCGAAAGCAAAGCATTCGACAATTCCATTTTGTGCACTAACGAGAGCGTAGTTATCGCAGAAGACGCGATTGCAGATAAGTTGCTTTCGGCTTTTGCCCGTGAAGGCGCTTATGTCCTGAAAGACGAAGAACGCGACGCAATTCGGAGCACCGTATTTCCAGATGGTCACTTCAATATCAAAATGGTTGGTAAAGATGCCGTATGGATTGCAGAGCAAGCTGGCATAAAAGTTCCAGCCAAAACTAGAGTCTTAGTCGCGCCGTTTGACTTAGTTGTTCCAGAAGAGCCTTTGGCACATGAAAAGTTATGTCCAGTTTTAGGTTTTGTTCGAGTTCCAACTGCAGAACGTGGCATCGACGTTGCTCGCGCAATCTTACGAATCACTGGAGCGGGTCATTCAGCAGCAATCCATAGCGCTAACCCTGAACTCATTATGAAATTTAGCGCCGCAGTTCCAGTGCTTCGAGTTTCGGTAAATGTTGGTAACAGTCTTGGCGCTTCGGGCATCCAAACTAACTTGCCACCAACTATGACAATTGGCACGGGATTTGCTGGCCGCTCATCAGTAGGCGAAAATCTGCAGCCAAAGCATCTTCTTAACTACACCCGCTTGGCTTACAACGCCGACGCGCGTGAAGTGATGCCGTCGTTTGCTGGTTTGAACCCTTGGTCGAGCCCAACCGGACCAGTGCCCGCTTATCCATTGGCGTCTAATGATCGTGCAAATGCACACACACTTGCACCAATCCATCGCGAACCGATCTCTCAGGATGTTGCCGAATTGCGTGACGAAATTCGCAAATTAATTGTCGAAGAACTTCACGCATTGATTAAGAACTAATTAGAGAAGAGAGATACATGGCAGAGCTACGGTCGTTCATCTATATCGACCAGATGCAACCTCAAACTATGTGCTATTTGGGCTCATGGGTTAAGGGAGCTTTGCCGCGCGCAAACATGGCTGCCCAGGTGATTGAAGTTGCACCGGGCTTAGACATCGAAGCGTTAACCGACGTTGCCCTAAAACATGCAAATGTTCAGGCGGGAATTTTGTTTGTGGAGCGAACTTTTGGCTATCTTGAAATTCACGGACCCACTGAAGAAGTACGCGCAGCTGGTCAGGCCGTACTTGCTGCCCTTGGCACAACAGAGTCAGAAGCCACAAAGCCGAAAATTTTAGCCTCTCGCGTTGTGCCATCAGTTGACCAACAGCACGCTTTCTTGATCAATCGCAACAAAGTTGGCTCGATGATTCTGCCGGGTGAATCTTTATACATTCTTGAAGTACAACCAGCATCGTATGCAATCTTGGCAACTAATGAAGCAGAAAAAGCAACTGACATAAAAGTTGTGGACTACCGAATGATTGGCGCCACTGGCCGGGTATACCTATCTGGTAAGGAAGCAAACGTGCGAGCTGCCGCTGAAGTTGCTGAACGAGTTTTGAGTGAGCGCTGATGTCTGCAGATAATGAAATGCTTCGGTCGCTTGTGCGTGAAGCATTACGCGATGCCCTAGGTGGTGCCAGCGGAGCAAGTGATATTGCTAAGGCTTTAGCTGGCCACACCCCTGCTCCAAAACCAGCACAGGTTGTTGAGATGGTTTCGTTGTCCACCGATTCGGAAGTTACTTCGTTTGTACATCGGATCTTAGATCTTGCGGCAGATGGTAAAACCTTGAGTGCGCTGCGCCAAGGTGAAATCGTTTTCCAGTTAACGGAACAAGCGAAAGCTAATGGCGCAACAAACCCTGGAACTACCCGAATTGATAAAGGTGCCGTTACCGAATCAACAATCAGAAAAGCTGCCGAATCTGGATCTACTTTGATCGTGGGTCGCAAAGTTGTCGTTACGTCCTTAGCGCGCGATAAAGCGCGTGACTTAGGAGTAACGATTGTTAGAGAAAGTCAACAAGATAATCAGAAGGGATCGGTGATGCGCTGATGTTAAAAGCGCGAGTCATCGGCAATGTATGGGCGACGCGTCGTCTAACCGAGATTCCCAATGGGGCATTTCTCGAACTCGAAGTTGAAGGTGGCGCACACTTGGTTGCTTTTGACGTCTTGGGTTCCGGAATTGGGGAAAGCGTTTTGGTATCAACTGGCTCAGTAGCAGCCGCTTGGTTCCCAGGCGTAACACCACCAATTGATGCTCTCATCATCGGTTCGATTGATGAGAACTCTAAGAGTTCTGGGAAGCACAGCGCTTCCTAGTACATAGCTTGGGAAACCAAGTAAGTAAGACCGCAATAACCGAAAGCAAACAACCGTTTGCAATCAAAAAAGGAGAAAGTTATGTCAAGCAACGCACTGGGCTTGATCGAGACTAAGGGATATGTTGCAGCCGTTGCTGCCGCAGATGCCATGGTTAAGGCAGCCAATGTAACTATTGTTGCGCGTGAAGAAGTTGGCGACGGTCTTGTGACTGTTGTCATCGTGGGTGACGTCGGCGCAGTTAAAGCTGCAACTGACGCAGGTGCCGAAGCAGTTAACCAAGTTGGCGAACTAGTTTCACAGCACGTGATTCCACGTCCACACGCAGAACTAAGCAAGTACTTCAAAGTAGGCGAGTCCGCGTGAGTGCGGGCCCGCTCGTAGCGGGGCCCGAACTTCGTGTCTACTTGCTTATTGAAGATCTCCAGCAGCAATTTGCTGCTTACATGAGCACGCCGACGCGAGCCCGGGGTTACCCGCCTTACGGTGGCCAGCATTCGCTGATCATCGAGGTGGCACCCGGGCTTGCGATCGAGCGTGTAATTGATCTGGCGTTGAAGTCGGTACCTGAAGTTGAACCTGGCATTTTGTTCGTAGAGCGTCAGTTCGGTGTCTTGGAAGTTCATGCTTCCGACATTGAATTGGTTAAGCGCGCTGGCCAGGCAATTCTTGATGGTATTAATGCATCAGCTGCTGATCAACTGCGTCCCCGGATTCTCTACAGTGACATCATCGAAAACATAACTGACCAGCATGCGATCATTCTTAATCGAAATCGACAAGCGTCAATGGTTATGCCTGGTGAGTCGTTATTGGTTTACGAAATGACACCGGCATTATTTGCGACGGTAGCCGCTAATGAAGCTGAAAAAGTTGCCCCAGATGTGACTTTGGTAGATGTTCAGATGATTGGTGCGGCTGGTCGCGTTTATATGAGCGGCTCAACTGAAAGTGTCACTAAAGCTCGCGATGCAATTACCAAGGCTCTTGAGTCTGTGATTGGTCGAGATCAAGGTTAAACATTTTTCTTCCCCAAAAGCAACATAACCGATTGGCATTTAAGCCAAAATAAAGGTGTTGGCAGGAGAGTTAAATGAGTGGGTATTCAAACGAACCTGGAAAGTTGCATGAGTTCGCGGTAGATGCGGTAGCAAAGTTTGGGTATCCGGAGGATTCCAAGATTTCGCTGATTAACCTTTCGGAGAATGCAACTTTCAAGGTCACTGATATTCACTCTGGCCAAGATACGATCCTGAGAATTCACAGGCCGTTTTATCACTCGAAACAGTCCATTCAAAGTGAACTCGACTGGGTGCAATCTTTGCGCGAAATTCAATTAGTGAGAACTCCGGCAATTTTGCCCTCAGGATCGGGCGAGCAAATCGTCCTTGCGCAAGATTCGACTGGCGAGCAGCGCCATGCGGTGATGTTTGAATTTATGCCAGGTGTTGAACCAACCGAAGATCGCATGGTTGATGATTTCAAAACATTGGGTGCGATAACTGCTCGGCTACATGATCAATCGAAGCAATGGCATCGTCCAAGTAATTTCTATAGGTTCACTTGGGACCACGAAACGGCGCTCGGGCCCAATGGTCATTGGGGATCTTGGCGCGATGGACTAGCAATGGGACCAAATGAACTTGAAATTCTTAGCAGAGTTTCTGACACTCTCAATACTCGTCTAGAGCGATTTGGAAAAAGTAAAGAACGATTTGGACTTGTGCATGCAGATATGCGGTTGGCTAATTTGTTGGTTGCTGGCAACAACGTCACAGTAATTGATTTTGATGACTGTGGACTTAGCTGGTTTATGTATGACTTGGGATCATCGGTGTCGTTTATCGAAGACCATCCATTGATTCCTGAAATGACCGCCTCTTGGGTCGATGGTTACCGAAGTGTTGCCGAGCTCAGCAAAGAAGAGGAAGCAGAACTTCCAACTTTCGTTATGTTTCGCCGTCTGTTACTGGTTGCTTGGGTTGGTTCACATCAAGACACTGATACGGGCAAGGAAATGGGAGCCAATTTCACCAAAGTAAGTTGCGAATTGGCCGAAAACTATCTGTCAAAGTTTGCATAATTGTAAGAAAGCTTCAATAACTCGTTAGGCAATAGGGAGAAAAAAATGTTTACTTCAATAAGTGGCTATTCCGTCGTTGTGACTGGTGGAACAAAAGGCATTGGTAAAGGCATTGCCCGAGTATTTGCAAAAGCTGGTGCGAATGTCCTGATTACTGGTCGAGATGAAGCGAGCGCAAAATCTGCCTGCGCGGAACTGACTGGATTGGGCGGCGGCACAGTTACTTATCTATTAGCTGAGGTAAGTAGTAAGGCAGATTGCGAACGGGTTGCCGCAACTGCAATTGAACGCAATGGTGGCATAGATGTGCTTTGTGCCAATGCTGGAATTTTTCCAGATTCCAAATTGGCCACTATGTCTGAATCTGACATGGACTTAGTTTTTGGGACAAATGTAAAAGGAACCATGCTTTCTGTGCAGGCTTGCCTACCTGCATTAGAAAAGTCAGGCCATGGCCGAATAGTTCTCACATCGTCGATCACTGGACCAGTGACCGGTTTTCCAGGCTGGTCTCACTACGGCGCCAGCAAAGCAGCACAACTTGGATTCATGAGAACAGCTGCAATTGAACTTGCGCCAAAAGGAATCACAGTCAATGCAGTTTTGCCTGGCAACATTGCCACTGAGGGACTAGCCGACATGGGCCCAGAATATCGTAAAGCGATGGAAGCTTCGGTTCCACAAGGACGCTTAGGCGAAGTCGATGACATTGGAAATGCAGCGTTGTTTTTTGCAACCAAGGAAGCTGCATACGTCACGGGGCAAGCCCTGATTATCGACGGTGGCCAGATATTGCCTGAATCGCTTGCAGCACTTGAAGCAATGTAACTGCTATCTAGTTACTGTTGTGTTGTGAGCGCAAACGAAGACTTAGGTCGCACTGCTGAGGAAGTTCGGCAACGCATCTTGGCGCAAATAAGTTCTGGCCAGTTACGGGCAGGGCAAAAGTTGGATGCGGAACGAGATTTAGCAAGTGAATACCAAGTAAGTCGCTCTACTCTGAGACTGGCACTGACTGCGCTCGAAGATACTGGTGTGGTTCGTCGCTTGCCAGGACGTGGCGGTGGAACATTTATCTCGCCCGAGAAAATTGATCGTGACCTTTCGCAAATTGTTGGCGTTCCTTCATTGCTAAGAGGCCAAGGATTTACAGCTGGCACACGATTAATAAGCGCTTCCGTTATGCCTGCGGATGCAAAGACTCGACAGGCGTTGGGCTTAAGCGAAGGTGAACACATTTTTGACGTAGTGCGAATTCGTCTGGCAGATAGCGTTCCAATTTCACTCGAACATGCAAGGTTCCCGGCTGCAATGTTTCCAGGATTACTTGAACGACCACTTGGAAATTCGCTTTATGAACTATTGAGTAAACATTACGAGACAACACCAGATGAAGCAGTCGAACAGATTGATTTAGTAAATGCGACTTTGGATGAAGCCAGAATTCTTGAAGTTCCACTGGGCGCCCCATTGCTTGCCGTTACCAGAACCACCATGGACACCAAAGGGCGAAAGATTGAATTTTCCCATGATTTGTTTCGCGGTGATCGAACCCGAATCACGGTCCGAACCAAAGGACGCCCTGCGACCCAAGACCAACCTGGTGAACGTGGCAGAACTGTTGAACTAAAAGAATTTTAGTAGCGATTAGAGCTATTCAATCTCCGTAGCAAGATTGGATACAATCTTCACATGGGCCCATTGGACGGAATAGTTGTTGCCGACTTCACGCGAGTTTTGGCCGGCCCTTACGCAACTATGTTGCTCGGCGATATGGGCGCCACCGTAATAAAAATTGAGCGCCCTGAAGTTGGCGATGACACGCGGCATTGGGGTCCGCCGTATGACGAAGCTGGCAGAGCCACCTACTTTGAATCGGTAAACCGAAATAAGATTTCGGTTGCGATAGATATGACAAACTCAGCGGGCTTGGCTGAAGCTCACGAGTTAATAAAACGCGCCGATATTGTCATCCATAACTTCCCACCAAGTAATAGTGAAAAGTTTGAATTGGATTACGATTCTGCAAAAAATCTAAAGCCTGACGTCATCTATTGCGCAATCACTGGATTTGGATCAGGTGCCGGGGCAGAAATGCCAGGTTATGACTTGTTAGTTCAAGCTATGGGTGGCCTGATGAGTGTTACTGGTCCAGCTCCAGGCGAGCCAACCAAAGTTGGTGTTGCTTTAGTTGACGTGATTACCGGAATGCATGCCACGAT
>CANLIF010000047.1 GCA_947491175.1 Actinomycetota bacterium | reverse complement strand
GGGCTTTCAGAATTTGTTTACCTCACTGGCAAAGTCAGTCAAACCGATTTATCCAAGTGGTACGCAGCCGCAGACGTCTTTGCTATGCCATGTCGCACTCGAATGGGCGGCTGGGATGTAGAAGGTCTTGGCATAGTTTTCTTGGAAGGATCTGCCACTGGGTTACCTGTTATTGCCGGTAATTCTGGTGGGGCGATCGATGCAGTCATAGATGGCAAGACTGGGTACTTAGTTGACGGCAAAAATATCAGTGAGATTGCGCGGCGCCTAGCATTTCTGTTAACAAATCCAGCGGTTGCCAAAAGTATGGGTGAAGCGGGACGCAATTGGGTTACTAACGAATGGACCTGGGATCAAAGCTTTAAGAAGCTTGATGGATTGCTATCAGGCTTTGATTTTGCCGACTAAGTTCTTTCATGTTTTTCCAGGCAATACCAGTTGCCCAGAGCAAGGTTAAAACTCGAATGGCATGCGCAGTAACTGCCAACACGCCACCTTGCTGAAGGTCAATGTACCACCATGGATAAATAATTTGCCCAAGTCCGGCACTAACAAAAATCAAAATCAAAATTTTTCGGAAGTTTTCTTGGGGATGTATGGCGCTGACTGCAAGTAAACCAAATACCCAAACCATGTATTGCGGAGACAAAACCCGACTTGTAACAATAGAAATCAAAATTGCCAGCAATGCGATGTCAGCTGGATTTGCTTGGCTTAGCTTTCCAAAGATTCGCCAGTAGAAAAGTACTCCTAATAGAACAACACCAATCAAGGTAATTACCAGCGATACAAATTGGGTTCCGGCGGCAACAACTTCTATCGCGCCAAATTGAAATGCTGAAGTTACGGTACCCGGACCGGCGTTCCATATCTGGTAGGGAAGTGCACCAACAGATTCAATTTGCAATCCTCGAGAACTTTGGCCGCCGATAAATGAAAAGCTGTCATTCCACCAAAAACTTAATAAAAGACTCCCGGCCGCAAATGTGGCAGTAAACCAAGCGATCGCCTTTAGTGCCGTCCCTTTCGGCGCTGCCAGCAATAACAACAATGGCCAAACTTTAAGTAAGGCCCCAATAGCAAGTGCCATTCCAAATCTGCGGGTTTGATCAACGTAAAGTAAGGCAACAACTGCGGCCAAAGTTACAAAAACATCGAATCGCCCCAAAATAATTGGCCCCATAACAAGTGGTGCGATCATCCAGATCAATGCAGGACTGGAATTACCCTGCTCTCGGCCACGTTGAATCAAAAGGGAAAAAATTGCGAAATCTGCAATTGTGGCAAGGAATACAAATCCGACTGTGTTTCCGGCAATCAAATACCCGGCTAGAAATACCACTGCTGCTAGAGGTGGGTATTGCCACATTGGGTCGTTGATAGGGAAGTGCGAATCAGCGATGTTCCCAGCCCACCAGTCGTACAAGCGAACGTCACTAAACAAAAATTCAGATCCTGGATAAAAAATAATGCTAAAACCTGAAAGCAAAACCCAAACTCTTGTTGTTGCCCAACCCAAAGTCAAGGGCATTACTCGCATAGCTATCCGATCTTGGTTTAATTCTTAATTCAGGCGTAAAGAGCCTCAATGTCACCAGCAAAATCTTGCACAACTAAATGTCTACGAATACTCATCTTAGGAGTGAGATAACCATTATCGATTGTTAAGTCCTCTGGCAAAATTACAAACTTCTTGATTGCTTCGGAATTTGATACTGATTCATTGGCAGCATTTACTGCTTTCTGAACTAGAGCGCGGACATCAGAATTTTCTAGAAGTTCTGACATGGGTGCTACTTCAATGTTGTTTGCAGCCAAAATTTGCGGCAGCGCATCTTGATCTAAAGTGATCAATGCACCGATGTACGGCTTGTTGTCGCCAACCACGACACACTGGCTGATTATTGGATTAGCTCTTAGGCGATCTTCAAGCAGTGCAGGTGCCACATTCTTACCACCGGCAGTAACAATAAGTTCTTTCTTGCGACCAGTAATTCGCAGGTAGCCCTCACCATCAAGTTCCCCGATGTCGCCAGTTCTAAACCAACCATCAGTTGTCATTGCCTCTGATGTTGCCGCGTCGTTGTTCCAATAGCCCGCAAAGACATGAGGCCCCTTTAGTAAAATTTCACCATCAGATTCGATCCGAGCCCCAGTGCCTGGAAGTGGGCGGCCAACAGAGCCAATTTTTAGCGCAGAGGGCAAATTCAAAGTGCTGCCCGCAGTTGTTTCCGTTAATCCGTAACCTTCAAGAATGATCAATCCAATACCACGATAAAAATGACCTAAGCGTGAGCCAAGTGCAGCCCCACCGGAAATCGCATGAGTGACTCTGCCACCCATGGCATGGCGCAACTTTGAGTAAACCAACTTGTCAAAAAGTCCGTGCTTTATCTTTAATCCCGCCGAAACATGACCGTGGTCAAGTGCTTCACTGTAGGCAATTGCTGTTGCAGCTGCTCGATCAAAAATCTTTCCCTTGACTGGACTAGCTTCATGCGCTTTGGCTGCTGAACCATTAAATACTTTTTCAAATACTCGTGGTACGGCCAGTAGGAATGTTGGCTTAAAGGAACCTAGATCCTTTAGAAGCGCCGCTGGATTTGGGCAGTGTCCAATTGTTACTTCACCACGCAACATAGCAACTTGAATCAATCGTCCAAATACATGGGCTAAGGGCAAGAAAATCAGAGTGGAAGCATCCGGCACATCGAATACTTCGGGAACTGCTTTAACTAACGTATCAACTTCAGCCATCAGATTACCGTGCGTAACGATGCAGCCTTTTGGTTGACCAGTGGTGCCAGAGGTGTAAATCAAAGTTGCAGGTTCATTTGGTCCAGCAATTATTCTGCGAGATTCCAAATCAGAATCAGAAACATTTGCACCTTTGATTGCTAATTCCGCCAAGACGTCGTCACCAAAAATGTAGGAACGCGTCATGTGCGGAACTTTTGCGGCGATTGGCGTAAAAGCATGAGTGGTTCGTTTAGCTTCAAAGAATGTTGCAACTACGTGTGAGTCCGAAATAATCCATTCAACTTGCTCAGGGGATGAAGTTTCATAGATTGGAACAGTTACACAGCCGGCATACCAAATCGCATAATCTGCGACAGTCCACTCGAATCGAGTCCGCGACAGAATTGCCACTCGGTCCCCAGCCTGTAATCCTTCGGCGATCAAACCCTTGGCAACGTTTCTAACTTGAGATCTAAACTGCGCAGCAGTTATCGTGCTCCACTCATCGTCGGTTTGAATGGAAATTGATGGGAATTCTGGATTTCTGGCAAACAGATCTTCAATTTGATCAGTCACGTTTCCACTAGAAACTGGTGGGATATTTGCTACTACAGATAATTCGCGCACTTTCGCACCTCTCAATAAAATGCCTTACCAGAGGGTAACCCAGGAAATCTTAATCTGGATGCGAAATCCGTTAAAAGTTACCCAATCCAGTGTCGATAATTGCTGATAACGCCCACGTTGGCTACCGTAAGGGTTGTGTCTGAACGCGATAGCTTTTATAAGTTTCTCAAGAAGGTTGCCATTGGCCCGGCAGTCGAAGTCGCATTTCACCCTTGGGTAGAAGGGCTGGAAAATATCCCAGACGTTGGCCCAGCAATCCTGGCAAGTAATCATCTTTCGTTTTCGGATTCAATTTTTCTCCCGATAGCAGTTCCAAGAAAAATCACGTTTATGGCCAAGAGTGAGTATTTCGAAGCTCCGGGACTTAGAGGCAAAGCAACTGCCGCATTCTTCCGTGGCGCTGGTCAAGTCCCAGTAGATAGAACCGGAGGCAACGCAGGTACGGCAGCTATTAGTACTGGAGTGCGCCTTCTGAATGAAGGACACCTGCTCGGGATTTATCCCGAAGGTACGCGTTCTTCTGATGGGCGGCTATACCGAGGTAAAACCGGTGTGGCCCGCATGGCACTTGAGGCGCAAGTTTCAGTAATTCCGGTTGCAATGATTAATACCGAAATGGTTCAACCAATTGGTAAGTCTCGACCTAACTTTGGTGTTGAGGTTGGGATTCGAATTGGAGAGCCACTTGATTTCTCTCGCTATTACGGAATGGAAGACGACCGGTTTGTTTTACGCTCATTAACGGACGAAATCATGTATCGAATTATGGATCTGTCTGGGCAGGAATATGTTGACAAGTACGCATCTCGATCGAAGCCCTCGAATTAATACCAGAATCTAAAAGTCTTTAGTGGTTGACGGCTGACCCTTTTGGTTGATCAAT
This sequence comes from Actinomycetota bacterium, assembly GCA_947491175.1. Classification (GTDB taxonomy): domain Bacteria; phylum Actinomycetota; class Actinomycetes; order S36-B12; family UBA5976; genus UBA5976. The sequence goes on along the minus strand of CANLIF010000047.1, from coordinate 4,963 downwards.
TTCGCTAAGTAATTCAGCGAACCAGGTCTGCTCAGTATTGAATGGTTTTGCCCCAGCCACTCGGTCGAATTCACAGGCACGAATTACATTTGCTTGGTCTTCATCTTGTCCAACAAGTCCACTGATTCCAGCAAGGGCAGACTGAACTGCAACAACTGCGAATTCTTTAATTAGGGCTTGATCCTTGGCGTTCGCAGGAGCTGATCTGGAATAGTATCCGCTTTTTTGAACCAAAACCTTTTCGGCGCCCACCATAGGCGCGAACTGATCAGCAAACCAAGCACCAGGATTGATTTTGTCGATTTTGACGTGTCCGAATGGATCCAACGGAATTTCTTCACCACGTGATTTCATTTCAGCAACGATTGAATCTACGCCAGCGCCTTCGGAAATAAAAATATTTATATTGCCAACGTCCTGCATAACCGAGCTCAAGCGTTTAGCCTCGGCAACTAAATCAATTTCAAGTTCTGGAACGTACACAGCATGTACTTCACGATTTTGTCTCGCTACGCCAAGTTCTGGAATCCAGCTCGTTTCATCGAGCAGCTTGCGATAAGCAACAGCAGTTGCAGCAGTTAGCCAACCACAATGGCGACCCATAACTTCGTGGACAATCAACATCTTTGGACTTGAAGTGTGCTCTGAAACTATGTTGCTGAAGTGATGCGCACCTTCGTCAGCAGCAGTCCAAGCACCAAGAGATTGCGCAATTGGGTACACATCGTTGTCAACAGTTTTTGGTAACCCAACTACACCAAGTCCGTAGTTATTAGTTGCTAAGTACGATGCCAGACCAGCTGCGGCAGTGTTTGTGTCGTCACCACCAATGGTGTGCAATACATCAACACCGTCGCGAATCAATTGTTCGGCTGCAACTTGCTGTGGGTCTTGGCCCGGCGAAACTAAACCGCGCGTTACGCAATCTTCAATATTTGTGAGTTTCACCCTTGAGTTGCCAATTGGACTGCCACCAAATGCATGCAACAGATGTACTTGGCTGCGAATTTCCGGAGTAATTGTGATGGAATCGCCAAGAAGTAAGCCGCGGTAGCCGTTTCGGTAGGCAATCATTTCTACCTCAGGTGCCACCTTGGAGTATTCCGCAATAAGTGCACCAACTGCAGAAGATAAACAAGGCGCGAGTCCGCCTGCGGTAAGTAGTGCCACTTTTTTGATTGACATAAAGTAATTCTAGTCGTGGCTTGGTTACTCAATGGGATTTGCAGATTTAGTGAACCGCGTGAAACGCCACTAATCTAGGGGATGTGAGTGATATTTCTTGGCCTAATCTGCCAGCAGCCCAGCAGCCCGCTTGGCCATCTGCTGAAGGCCTTGCGCACGCCCAACAAATTTTGGCGGGATTGCCACCTTTAGTTTTTGCTGGCGAGTGCGATGAGCTCAAATCCAAACTTGCTGCGGCAACCAACGGTGACGCCTTTGTTTTGATGGGTGGAGATTGTGCCGAAACTTTTGTAGCCAATACCGCCGATTCAATTCGCGCGCGATTGAAAACCGTACTTCAGATGGCGATTGTATTAACTTACGGCGCATCGATGCCGGTGGTGAAAATTGGTCGTATTGCAGGTCAATACGGCAAGCCAAGAAGTTCATCCGAAGAAATTATTGATGGAGTCAGCCTGCCTTCATACCGCGGCGATGCTGTAAACGGTGTTGAGTTCACGCCGGAATCCCGTCAGCCAGATCCAATGCGACTAGTTCAGACCTACCACGCGAGCGCGGCAACTTTGAATTTAGTTCGTGCTTTCACGCAGGGTGGTTACGCAGATTTACGACAGGTACATTCCTGGAATCAGGACTTCGTAAGTGAGTCCACGCCGGGAAAGCGCTACGAAGAAATGGCGGAAGAAATCGATCGCGCGCTTTCCTTTATGACTGCTTGTGGCGCAGATCCAGAGGAATTCAAACGCGCTGATTTTTACGCGAGCCATGAAGCGCTTTTGCTGGATTACGAAAAGCCATTGACTCGTGTCGATTCCAGAACTGGAAATTTATATGACGTATCTGGTCATTTTGTTTGGGTTGGAGAAAGAACTCGCGAACTTGACGGCGCACACATTGACTTTGTATCTAAAATCAAGAATCCAATCGGTGTAAAGATTGGTCCAAAGACCACGGAATCTGACATTTTAGGACTACTCGAGAAGTTGAATCCAGAAAAGACTCCTGGCCGACTCATGTTCATTACTCGAATGGGTGCCGGAAAAATTAGGGAAGTACTTCCTACTCTGGTTGCAGCTGTTCAAAAAACCGACCATCCAGTTTTATGGGTTTGCGATCCGATGCATGGCAATACTAAGGAAGCAGCTTCTGGTCACAAGACTCGCTTGCTGGATGACGTGATTGATGAAGTACGTGGCTTCTTTGAAGTACACAAGTCGCTAGGAACTCATCCAGGTGGAATTCACATTGAACTCACGGGCGATGATGTGACCGAATGCCTAGGCGGTATCGGTGGCGTTAGTGAAACTGACTTACCGTTTCGCTATGAAACCGCTTGCGATCCTCGGCTAAACCGAATCCAGAGCTTAGATCTCGCGTTTCAGGTAGCAGAAATGTTGCGGGAACGAAAATAGTTTTCGTTAAACAATTTCTATCGTGATAACGGAGCCTTTAGGCGATTTGGATCCAGCTCCGGGTTTTTGCGAGTAAACCTTATTCAAAATGGCGACGGGTAACTTATTTACGGCCTTTACCTGAAACCCAGCAGCCTGCAAAGTCGACGTGGCAGTTTGAGTGCTCATGCCAACCACATTAGGAACATCAACAAGAACTGGTCCCTTACTTAGAATGACATTAATTACAGTCCCCTTGGGAACAGACGTTCCAGGTACCGGATCCGTGGAAAGTATCGTCCCTGCCGCACTGTCATCATAATTTTCTTGAACAGTTTTGGTAGTCAGTCCAAGTTCAGTCAAGGTAGTTGTTGCATCAGTTATCAGAGTCCCAACAATTGGCGGCACATTAACCGGAGCCGGCCCTTTCGAAACCAGGATAGTTACTGGTGTTTCTCGTTTAACTGAGGTTCCGCCAATTGGATTTGTGCTGACAACTTTTCCAGCAGGAATCAATTCATCAAAAACTTCTTGATTTCCTGAAATTATCAAAGTTAAATCTTCAAGCACAGACGTAACATCTGCTGGGTCTTTCCCCGAAAGGTCTGATGGAATCAAGTATCGCTCTTGACCTTTGGAGACGATCAGAGTGACTGGTGAACCTTTACGCGCCTTATCTCCGCTTGCTGGCTCTGTTCTGATTACGTCACCTGTAGGTATGCCTTCCGAAAACTCTTCAACGACCTCAACACCAAGTTCTAGGGGAGCCAAGATCACCGTTGCTTCTTCAACCGTAAGAGCGGCAACAGGCGGCACAATTTCGTAACTGCCTGAGTATTGGTACCAAGCGCCACCACCAACAAGTAATGCAAGAATCAAAAGCAGTGGAGTTAGTTTGCCCTTCAGTCCTTTACGCGCACCAGTGCTTTTAACTCCACTCGCACCAGAGTTATGTTCTTGAACTGGAATGGGGCTTCGGTGAACTGCGGGCGGCGGTGTAGGAATGACTTGCGTGGTTTGAATTGAAAGTGCAGTAGTTAGCGCTTCTGCGCGAGGCACCGCTGAAATTGCCCGAATTACCCCATCACGAAACTCACGGGCACTTTGAATTCGTTCTACCGGCGATTTTCTGGTGGCCGCAAGAACTAAATGATCGACTGCAGGCGGTACGTCTGGTTGAACTGAGCTTGGCGCCGAAACATTACTGTTGACGTGTTGGTATGCGACCTCAAGTGGTGAAGAACCAGTAAATGGAACCAAGCCGGTAACCATTTCGTACAGCAAGATGCCACACGAATAGACATCTGATCTTTGGTCAACTGCAAGTTGCTGGACTTGCTCGGGGGACAAGTAAGCCATCGTGCCAAGTAGCACGGCACCGGTGGAGTCACTTACCGGGGTATCGCTGATCACTCGAGCGAGTCCAAAATCAGTAACTTTGATGTGACCATCGTTAGTTATCAAAACATTTTCAGGCTTTATGTCTCGATGAACGAATCCAGCGTCATGGGCCGAACCTAGACCAGCAAGAACTGAGCTAATGATCTCTAGTGCATGTGCGCTAGTAAATGGCCCAGACTGCGCCATAACTTCACGAATAGTGCGCCCTTGCACAAACTCCATCACGAGAAATGGAAATCCAGCACTAATGCCTTGGTCATGGACTGCAACCACATTTGGATGCGTCAGAGCCGCAGTTGCCCGGGCTTCTTGCGTGAAGCGCGCCACAAAATCTGGATCGTTTACAAGCATGCCGCCTAGAACTTTTAAAGCCACAGTTCGACCCAGGCGAAGGTCGGTACCGCGATAAACAGTGGCCATACCGCCACGAGCAATTAATTCATCGACACGATAGCGCTCTTCCAAAACTTTCCCAAGAAGCGGGTCTAGGTTCGGCGAATCGCTCACTGATTCATTCTAGATGCTGACACGAAAACTAGTCTGTGCGCCACGACAGAGTAGATTTAGATATAACCGAAAGCGAGTGCAATGACTAAGTTTGCTTATTTGAGCGTTCTTTTGGGCTGCCTCATTGGGACAGCATGGCTCGAATTATTTTTGCGCACCAAGGTTTATCGAAGAACAATTCGGTTGGTACTTACGATCCTGCCAGTGCTTGTTGTTTTTTCAATTTGGGATGCCTATGCGATTGCGCAAAAACATTGGACGTTTGATACTCGATATGTAACTGGAATCACCACTGTGGCAAACATTCCGCTTGATGAAATTCTATTTTTTATCGTGATCCCGATTTGTGCGATTTTGTCTTTTGAGGCAGTGCGAAGTGCGCGTAATTGGGATGCCGGAGACGAGGACTCAAAATGACATATACCGAATTGACGCTTCTTGGAGTACTGATCGTTGTCACATTGGACTTGTATGTCTTT
>CANLIF010000046.1 GCA_947491175.1 Actinomycetota bacterium | reverse complement strand
GCAGGCGGCGATCCCGCAGCTGAAGTTGTTGACATTGCTACATTGCTTTTGGATCGAGTCAAGCGCTAGGAAATTACAGTCCTATGAAAGTTTGCATGTGATCGACTTGGTGTTGGGCCACGCTGACCTTGGTATCTGGATCCGTAAACACTTGAACCGTATGGATGTTCAGCGTCAGAACTCATTTGAAAAAAGCACACTTGGCCGATCTTCATTCCTGGGTAAAGTAAAATCGGCAACGTAGCAACGTTTGCAAGTTCCAAGGTTACGTGGCCCGAAAAACCAGGATCAATAAATCCTGCAGTTGAGTGAGTGAGTAATCCAAGTCGTCCCAAACTTGATTTACCTTCAAGACGAGCAGCGATGTTGATGGGCAATGTGACAACTTCATAAGTACTGCCAAGAACAAACTCACCTGGATGCAAAACAAATGGTTCGTCGCCATTTGCTTCAACTTCGCGGGTTAAATCTGTTTGTTCGACGGAAGGATCGATGTGCGGATAGCGATGATTTTCAAACACTCGGAAGAATTTATCCAAGCGAACATCAATGCTCGAAGGCTGAACCATTGCTGGTTCGTATGGGTCAATTCCAACCCGGCCCGACTCGATTTCGGTCTTTATGTCTTTGTCAGATAACAACACGTGATCAAGATTACTCAAAGCCTCGTTAGGCTGTGCCAACAGGTCTAATTATCTGAAAAACCCAATGCGGGTATGGCGTAATGGCAGCGCGACACCTCTCAAAGGACCAAAAAGCGATTCGATTCCCACTTTCCGCTCGCGTAATCTAAAGGCATGACCAAATCACAGCGCATTATTGGTTCGGTCCTATTGGCGGGCCTTGGCACATTCATTCCTATCTCTTCTGTATCAGCCCACACCGATTTAGTTAGCAGCTCACCCAGCGCAGATGAGATTGTAAATGCGTCCCAGGAATCTATTTCAATCACATTCAGCGAACCACCACTAACTGATGGCGCGGCAATCGTTGTTTTGAATTCAACTGGCGAGATTTTGGATTCCCCCGCTCCAACTCTTGACGGTGCGAGTCTTTCGATACCTTGGCCCGCTGAATTAACTCCTGGGCAAGTTACAGTCCAATGGCGAGCCACTGCAGATGATGGCCATGTACTCAGTGACGAGTTTGGTTTTAACTACACCGCAGCGGCTGAAGGTGGCATGGCACCAGGTCCTTCAGATAGCGCAGCACCAGCCGATCTAGCAGCCACGGAAACACCAGTTGCGATGCCACTTGCTACCGATGATTCTGCTGTCGAAAGCAGCAACAACTTAGTAATTGGAATTGCAATCGTAACCTTAGTTGGATTAGTTGCAGCTGGTATGTTCCTGCGACGCAGTAAGTAGCACCTTGATGAATGGTTTTATTGCTCGACTGGGAATCTTCCTGCTTGCAATAGCGTCCTTTTCAACCGTGCTGATTTACGGTGGAGCCGCTTGGGCTCCACTTCCAGAAGGAATTCCTGACTCAGGACAAGCAACAAGTTGGGCTCTGCAGTTGGCCGTTCTGGCGCACGTAATTCTTGGACTTCGGGTTTTTGGATTACTTGTGACCTGGACTTTCATCGCGCCAACTTCTAGCGAAACAATTTCACACGCAGGTCGTTCCGCAGTCTTACATGCAAGTTCAATCGCAGCTCTTTGGTCTTTTTCTGCTGTTGTAGCTGGATTAACCACAATGGCAAATGTTTTAGGTGTGCCATTTAAAGATGTCTTTCGCCAAGGGTTTATCGCTACGTACTTGATGTCCCTTCCACCATCTAGAAGTTACCTAATCGCAGCTCTTATTGCGCTAGCTATTGCTATTGCAGGCATATTTCTCGTTTCACTAAATTCAATTTCACTGTTGGCCGCGCTAGCTGGTGCTGGTATTACTGCGCCACTTTTAAATAGTCACGCTGCATCTCTAGGTAGTCACTCGTTGGCAGTTACATCATCGGTTGCGCATGGGTTAGCTATGAGTGCATGGGTTGGTTGTCTTTGGGCAGTTTCTAGTTTTGTAAAAGCTAAGGACCTCAAGGTTGTTGCTCGCTTTTCTGCCTTAGCTGCAACCAGTGTTGCAGTTCTGGCTATTTCGGGTTTGGCTGCTGCTTTTGCCAGACTTGATTCGTTTAGTGATCTTTGGCTAAGTCGCTATGGGCAGATTGTGGTTTTTAAAATCATATTCTTTGCAATACTCATGATCCTGGCAATTCAAATTCGGGCGCGACTGACTTCAACTGGCAGTCTGAAAAAGTTTTTATCACTTGAAGTTTCGATTATGGCGATCACAATTGGTGTTGGCGTCGCACTTCATTCCACACCAATGAGTCGAGTATCTGCCCCACTAAATTCTGCTGGTGAAGAAATCCTTGGCTTTGCATATCCGCCACCCCCAACACTTTCCACACTTATCTTTGGCTGGAATCCGGAATGGTTCATGTTAACGATCAGTTTGGTTGCAGCGGCTCTTTACACGCTCGGATTGATTCGCGTAAGACAAAATCAGATCAAGTGGAGCGCGCTTCGCACCATTTCTTTCATGGTCGGGATTGGTTTAGTTATCTGGACAACTAATGCTGGAATCAGCATGTACTCAAAGGTTTCATTCCAGTATCACATGATCCAACACATGACCCTTTCAATGATTGCTCCCATATTTATTATCCTGAGTACACCTATCACATTGGCACTTCGCGCTCTTCCAGCGCAAAAAACTTCAGACCATAGAAGTATTCGGGAATGGATTTTGGCTTTACTTCATAGCGGTTATTCAAAGTTGATTACGCACCCACTTATGGTTTTGGGCATTTTCACATTTGGTTTGTATGGCTTGTACTTCACTCCGCTGTTTGCCACATTAATGGCAAGCCACACCGGACATATCTTCATGGAGCTACATTTCTTGATTTCTGGATTGTTGTTCTCTTACGTTGTGATTGGCGCCGATCCAAGTCCTCGAAATGTTCCATATTGGGCCCGACTTATGATCGTTCTAGTTGGCCTTTCACTTCATGCATTCTTTGCAATTTCCATCATGCAGTCCAGTGAGCCAATCGGCGTTGACTGGTACATCCAAGTTCAACCGCCGTGGATTCCAGATCTGCTCGCAGATACCACGGCTGGTGGCAGTATTGCCTGGGCACTTGGTGAGATTCCAACTTTCTTGCTTCTAGTGATCGTGGCCGTTATGTGGTCACGTAGCGATACACGGTTGGCTAAACAAATTGATCGGGCGGCTGATCGTGATGGGGATGCAGATCTGAAGGCATACAACGCGCAACTCGGCGTTCTAAATGATCGAGATAACGCGACTAACGAATAAACCGATCTTTTTGGAACGGATGTTCGTTTCTAAACTGAGCAACTTGAGATAAGTCAATCTCGGCATAAAGAACTTCTTCAGTAGTGCCAGCTTCTGCAACAATCTCGCCGCGTGGATTCACTACCATCGAATGTCCACCCAACATGACGCTCCCATTTGGACCAACTTCATTGCAAGCAACTACCCAAGCTTGATTTTCAATAGCTCTTGCTTGGTTTAATACTCGCCAATGGTTGATTCGAGGTGTTGGCCAGCCCGAAGTAATCAAAATTGTTTCTACACCTTGATCACCCATCCCTCGAAATAATTCTGGGAATCTCAAGTCATAACAGATTGCCAACCCAACATGACCTACTGGGGTTTCTTTTGCAGTGACAATTTCAGTTCCACGATTAAGCAAGATTGCTTCGCCATGATCAAATCCATAGAGATGCATTTTGCGATAAAACCTTACAATCTCACCGGTTGGATTTATTAAAACTGCTGTGTTTGCCATTCCACCATCGGGCAGTCGTTCCACAAACGAACCGCCATGTAACCAAAAATTTCCAGACTTTGCTTGAGCCTGGAGCGCCGTAACTAAATCGCCATCTCGCGGCTCGGCATAAGTATCTAGCACACCTGTGTTGAAGGCGCCAACATTCCAAAGTTCCGGAAGCACAACGAGTTCGCAGTTACCCTTTTGCTTGGCAACTAACTCAAGTACACGTGGAATTCTCGCAGCCGGCGATTCAGAGTCACTGACATCAACTTGCAGTAGCGCTACCCGGTTCATGGATTCAGTCTATTGAAAGTGACTTGACAGAAAAGCGCGGTTCTAGATATCCAGAACACATGTCGAACCAACTCCGCGTGAAACGCATGGATACCTAAGTCCAAGTATTTTCCTACTGCTTAAGCGGGACTACTGTTTCTAGGTTCGCTCTCAGCTGGCGGTTCCTTGATCTGACAAATACGTTCTAGCCAAAGTGCGACGATTGCAGTTAGCAAACTCGCAACTGAAATGACAGCACAGATTCGAATCCGATCAGTGCCGGCGCTGGAATAGTCTGCTGCAATATTGGCTAGTAACACTCCAACATAGAAACCAAATGCTAACGATCCAACTCGCGAAGCAGACATTGCCAGCGCAGCAGTTCGGGCCGCAACGATTGGATGAAGGCGATTCACTGTTGCGTCTGGTTTTAGTCGAGCCCTAGTCATCAAGGTCCAAATCAGAAGAGTTACAAAAACCAAAATCATTGCAATGGCGGAACCGCTAGATACCGGCATTCCTTGACCAAAAAATGTTGGCCACAGTTGGGCAATCGACCAGCCCACCGCAGCAGCAAGGACTGCTAACACGGCCAGCGTTCTAATTTTTGTTTGCTGCATCATGCGTGAGCCACCAGTTCTAGATCATTGCGATACCGAACGCCTTCGACATCTAGGGCTGAAAGTAATTCAGCAACCGAAGCTTTTCCTGGAATTACATAATCTGGGTCAAGCAGTGACCACGGTAACAAAACAAAAGCTCGTTCATGTGCCCGTGGATGCGGCAACTCTAGTTCAAGTGTGGATCGAACTTCGTTATCCATTGCCAAAATGTCAATGTCTAGAGTTCTTGGTCCCCACCGTTCAGTTCGCTCCCGATTTTGCTCTAATTCAATCTGCTGGGTTGCGGCTAAAAACTGCTCTGGTGACAAGATGGTTTTAACAACTGCTACCGCATTCAGGTACTGCCCTTGCTCCGGGCCGCCAACTGGGTCAGTCTCAAAAACTGGAGACACCGAGTGCACTTGAGTGCCAGTTACCGCATTTAGGGCATCAAGGGAATTTTGTAAATACTGAAACCGGTCACCCAGATTCGAACCTAGGCTGATTGTGGCTTTCATTACGGCAAAGTCCTTGATACCGAAACATTCCCGAACGGCACTTGAATTGGTGCGTTCGGTTTATGGACAGTCACGGTAACTGAAGTAACTCCTGCGATGTCTAAACATTCGCGGGCAATTAAGTCCGCTAATTTTTCGATCAAATCAAAAGGTTCACCGGTGATTGCAGCATATGCAATTTCGGCAAGTTCAGCGTAATTAACAGTGTCGCGAACATCATCTGATTTAACAGCAGCTGAAAAATCAGAAGTAACTTCAATGTCGACACTAAAGGTTTGGCCTTCACGTTTTTCTTGTTCAAAAACGCCGTGATAGCCCGTTCCAGATACTCCTGTTAAGAAAATCTTGTCAGTCATGGTGTCTTTGCAATCCGATCTACTACTGCAATTGCATCACTTGAGGATTTCACGTCATGGACTCGAACTGCCCATAAGCCACGCGCCGCCATAAGCGTTGAGATTGCAGTTGTTGCGCTCTCACGTTCATCTGAATTTCGCGGCACACCATCTTTAACCAACAACTCGCCTAGAAACTTTTTACGTGACGCTCCCATCAAAATAGGCAGACCCAATTCTTCAAGTACGTCTAGATGCTTCAGAATTGGCCAGTTTTGATCAACAGTTTTTGCAAAGCCAATGCCAGGATCAATCGCAATTCGTTCCCGCGCAATTCCTGCGGCCACAGCTACCTCAACTTGCTTACTAATTTCATTTGTCACATCAGCAACGACATCTTGATAGTCGGTAAGGGTGTTCATGATGTTTGACGGTCCGCGCCAGTGCATCAAAATGTATGGCGTGTTCAAACTTGCCACATAACCCAACATTTCAGGATCTGACTTCCCGCCACTGACGTCATTGACCATGCAGGCACCTGCAGCAACTGCTGCTTGAGCAACTTCTACTCGCATGGTGTCAATGCTGATTGCAACTCCAGAATCAGCCAGTGCTGAAATCACAGGCAGAACCCGATCAAGTTCTGCTTGCACGGAAATCCGCTCTGAACCAGGTCTAGTGGATTCACCCCCAATATCAATGATGTCGGCACCGTCTTTGATCATTTGCAATGCGTGATTCGTTGCGATATCTGGATCATTAAAGCGGCCACCATCGCTAAATGAATCTGGTGTTACATTCAATACGCCCATAACAAGTGTGCGATCGAGATTGCGAAGATTGTCTGGCAGACCACTTGGTTGCAACATGGAAAATTACTTTCCGTTAATTAGTGACATCGCTTCAACGCGTGTTGAAGGATCGCGTAATTGACCACGGACAACTGAAGTTAGCGTTGTCGTTCCAGGCTTGCGGATTCCGCGCATCGACATACAAAGATGTTCACATTCAATAACTACTATTACCCCGCGTGCGCCCAAAATATCGGTCATTGCATCTGCAATTTGCGTCGTCAGACGTTCCTGGACCTGTGGTCGACGTGAAAACATATCAACTAAGCGGGCAATTTTTGAAAGTCCGGTAATCTTTCCGTCTTCACCTGGAATGTATCCGACGTGACCAACGCCATGAAATGGCAGTAAGTGATGTTCGCATGTGGAGTAAATAGGAATATCACGGACTACAACTAATTCATCATGACCTAACGAAAACGTGGTTGTTAAAACATCCTGCGCAGTCTGATGAATTCCACCAAAGATTTCAGAGTATGACTTAGCTACTCTGGCTGGAGTTTGGGCTAAACCTTCACGATCTGGATTTTCTCCGATTCCAATTAGTAACTCTCGAATTGCCGCTTCTACTTTCACCGCATCAAACGGTCGCAGTGCCGGCGGCTCGTTCAGTTGCTCGATTGGATCGATGCTCACGCGTCAGCCTGTGTTGTCTCTGTGGCCTCAGTTTCACTGGCCTCGGAAGTCGCTTCCGGTGAATCAGGTGCCACTGTGACTGGCTTTGGACCAAATGCATTTGTCAGAGTCAATGGTGGAACATCAACCGGCGGCCGATTACTTGGGCTGCGTCGAGCAGAGCCAGTCCAAGCCGGACGCCCTGGACGCCGATTTAATGGTTCAAAGATTCGCTCAATTTCTTCCCGGTTCAAAGTTTCTTTCTCAAGAAGCTCAACTACTAGTGCGTCTAAGACATCTCGGTTTTCAACCAAGATTTCATAAGCCTCGTGGTGAGCAACATCAATAAACGCGCGAACTTCTTCGTCAATTGCAGATGCTACTTCTTCAGAATACTCACGGCCGTGACCCATATCGCGACCCATAAATACCTCGCCAGATTCAGCTCCATATTTGATTGCACCAAGTCTTTCAGTCATACCAAACTGCATAACCATTTTGCGGGCAACTGCCGTTGCCTTTTCAATGTCATTACTTGCGCCAGTTGTTGGGTCATGGAAAACCATTTCTTCCGCGGCTCGACCGCCCAACATATATGCAAGCTGATCTTGCATTTCACTTCTGGTTGTTGAGTATTTGTCGTTCTCTGGCAAAACCATGGTGTACCCAAGCGCACGGCCACGAGGCAAAATTGTCACTTTATGAACTGGGTCAGTATTTGGAAGCGCAGCTGCAACAAGTGCGTGACCGCCTTCGTGATAAGCCGTAATCAATCTTTCGTGCTCACCCATTACGCGAGTTCGCTTTTGTGGTCCACCAATTACCCGATCGATTGCTTCATCAAGAGTTGCGTTGGTAATAAGTTTTTGATCAGTGCGCGCCGTTAACAATGCAGCTTCGTTTAAGACGTTTGCAAGATCTGCGCCAGAGAATCCTGGGGTACGTCGAGCGACTGCAGTTAGATCGACATCTTCGGCGATTGGCTTACCCTTTGCATGCACTGCAAGAACATCACGGCGGCCTAATAAATCAGGAACATCAATTGCAATCTGTCGGTCAAAGCGACCTGGGCGAAGTAACGCTGGATCCAAAATGTCTGGACGGTTTGTTGCCGCGATCAAGATAACTCCGGTGTTGCCATCGAAGCCATCCATTTCAACGAGCATCTGATTCAGTGTCTGCTCACGTTCATCATGTCCGCCACCCATACCAGCACCGCGATGACGACCTACCGCATCGATTTCATCAATGAAGATAATTGCTGGTGCATTAGCTTTAGCTTGTTCGAAAAGATCGCGAACCCGGCTAGCACCCACACCAACAAACATCTCTACGAAATCAGAACCTGAGATCGAGTAAAACGGTGCGCCTGCTTCGCCAGCAACTGCGCGAGCTAACAAAGTTTTACCAGTTCCCGGCGGGCCATACAGCAAAACGCCCTTTGGAATTTTCGCGCCAAGTGCTTGGAACTTTGCTGGCTCTTGTAAAAACTCTTTGATTTCTTCAAGTTCTTGCACTGCCTCATCGGCGCCGGCAACGTCCGCAAAAGTAGTTTGTGGCATATCTTTAGTAATCATTTTGGCTCGTGATTTACCAAACTGCATGACCTTGCCGCCACCTTGCATTTGGCCCATGAAATAGAACAGCAAACCAAGAATCAAAATAATTGGCAGAACTGAAGCCAACAAACTCACTATGAATGATTGCTTAGGAACAACCACGTTATAGCCATCTGGCAAGTTACCTTTGGCTTTTTCGGATTTCAGTAAATCAACTAAGTCAGTGCCCTGGCCGGCAATGTAGTTAGCAGTAAGTTTCGTGTCGTCAGTCAATGTGACATTGATTAGTTGTTCTTTGTCCACCAAGGTTACGGACTTAGCTCGTCCTTGCTGAATGTCGTCAACGATCTTCCAGGTGTCCACTTTTTCGGTCGATGAACTTCCTGTGACCGTACTACTGCCGATCAGTAACGCCATTACGGCAAGAACTATCCAAGTAAGTGGGGACCGCAAGACTGACTTTATCTTCATGTTCTAGAAACCAACGCCCTTTAAAATCGCGTATTCAATTGAATCTTTACGGTACTACCCAATGGCCTTGACCGCTAAACCCAGCGACCATTATGTGAGCTTTGTTCGCTGCTAGCGACATACCCAGTTGGCTAAATACCCATACTTAGTGGGGTTTTCCCTATTGTTTAAGTGTGATCTTTAAGTCAGTGCTAAATGAGCGCCCATATCCAGAG
>CANLIF010000045.1 GCA_947491175.1 Actinomycetota bacterium | reverse complement strand
CGGCTTAATGAAACTTCTTGATATCGATGAAATTCAAGCGCAAGCAATTCTTGACATGCAGTTGCGTAAACTTGCCGCCCTTGAACGTAACGAACTACAAGCTCAACACGATAAATTAATGGCTGAGATAACGGATTACAAAGATATTCTGGCTAACCTCGCCCGTCAGCGCAGCATCGTCAGTGAAGAACTTGCCGATATCGTAAACAAGTTCGGTGACGAACGACGCACCACAATCGTTGCGGACGAGAACGATGTAACTCATGAAGATTTGATCGCGGTTGAACCAATCGTGGTGACACTTTCTGCCGACGGCTACATCAAGCGCACAAAAGCTGTGTTGTACCGTTCCCAGAAACGTGGCGGACGTGGCGTTAAAGGCGCGGCGCTAAAGCAAGATGATGTAGTTACAAACTTCTTTGTTACTACAACACATCACTGGATTTTGTTCTTCACAAACCGAGGTCGGGTATTCCGAGTCAAGGCCTACGAACTAACCGACACTGGCAGGGATGCTCGTGGACAACACGTTGCTAACTTGCTTTCGCTTGCTCCCGAAGAGCACGTAGTCGAGGTACAAGACCTTCAGGACTACAGTCAAGCAAAATACCTAGTGCTTGCTACTAGAAATGGCGTTATTAAAAAGTCAAGATTGGCAGATTACGACTCATCTCGTAGCACCGGACTCGTTGCAATCACACTTCGCGACGAAGACGATGTAGTTTCTGCCCAACTTGTAAACGATGAAGATGACCTGCTTCTAGTTTCCAAAATGGGTTACTCAGTTCGCTGTCATGCAGACGATGCCACATTGCGTCCAATGGGAAGAACTGCTGGCGGTGTTATCGGAATCAGATTTAAGACCGAAGATGATTACTTGCTAAAAATGGAAGTTGCCACAGCTGACTCATTTGTCGTAACCGTCACTGAAGGTGGTTGGGCTAAGCGCACTTCGATTGAAGAATGGAATGCAAAGGGACGCGGTACGCAAGGCGTTCGCGCGATGCGCTTAGTTGAAAAACGTGGCGGTCTAGCAGGTGCGTTAATTTGCGCAGCTGATGATGAAATTTTTGCAATCGCGAGTAACGGTGTTGTAATCCGAACCCGGGTAGACGAAATACGAGCAGCTGGGCGTGACACTATGGGCGTCTCGTTCATGAAGGTTGGAGATGACGATCAAGTTGTTGCGGTAGCGCGCAGTAGCGCCGCTTCCATGGCAGCACTGGACAGCGTTGAAGTTACAGCAGATGCTGAAGTATCAGCTGTAATTGAAATTGAAGAAGTGAACGAACAAGATGCTAACCTCGGGGAAGAGGCATAAATGTCAGACATTGATATCGACTTAAGTGATGATCAACCAACAAAGCGAAATTTCTTTAAGAATCCGCTGAAGGAAAATGCGGAAACTTTTGTTACCCCAACACCTGAAGTATCGCAGGCGCCAGTGCGACAAGTCACTTTGCACTTAACTCACATCGATCCGTGGTCAGCTGCAAAACGAGCGTTTGTGTTGGGTGTGCTAATTGCTGGTGTGCTAATCGTGGCAATCGTTGTGCTCTGGATGGTTCTATCGGCCGCTGGAGTTTTCGCAGCCGTTTCTAGTCTTTGGAGTGATGCTTCGGGCAACACTGGAAGTGGAATCAGCTTTTTATCGCTTGGGCGTTTACTTGGTTTAGCAATGGTCATTTCAGCAATTGAAATAGTGCTTTTGAGCGTACTTTCAACCCTTTTTGCAGTCCTCTACAACTTAAGCGTTGGGTTCACTGGCGGGGTTCAATACACCTTCACAGATCGGAGCTAATCCTTCATTTTGGGCGATTGCCCGCTTTAAGGTAACCTCTTAACTCGTGCCTAGAAATCGGTGCAAAGTAGCAATAAATTTAAGAATCGTAAGAAATCAGGGCCTATAGCTCAGCTTGGTTAGAGCGCTTCGCTGATAACGAAGAGGTCGGTGGTTCAAGTCCACCTGGGCCCACGCACGGTTTTAAGTCTAAGGAGAATAGGAAGCGTAATGAAAAAACTTTTATCACTAGCATTGCTAGCTGTTGCTGGTTACGTTATCTACCAGCAGGCAGAAAAAAGTAAGGCCGAGCAAGAATTGTGGACACAGGCTACTTCAGAGTAGATTTTGTCCTACGGTTTTACCGCCGGGGAATTAGCTCAATTGGTAGAGCACTGCCTTTGCAAGGCAGGGGTTAGGGGTTCGAGTCCCCTATTCTCCACAAGTAAACGGAGGCAGATTTTTTGCCTCCGTTTTCGGTTTAAATCTGATTTTCCCCGGGGCTGGCTCCCGGGAGATAATCAACGGCTAGCAAAAAATAGTTGGCAAATACTTTTTACCCACAGGGGAAGTCTCCCAAAATCCCTGATAAATAGGGATATCCACAGATAAATCTCGGTTTTCCACACAGGATATCCCCAGCCAAATACCCATTGTTTTGGCGGTTTTCCCCAATTTGTCCACCTAGTTATCCACAGGGGTCATTGTTTCTGTCACCCCCGAGCCATACAGTCAATAACACCTGGTTTCAACGCCTGGTTGTAACACTTGGTTTTAACTAGTCACGAAAAGGTGGATCACATGAGCGTCGCGGAATTTCCCCGCAGTTATGAAGAAGATGGCGCATTAGTACCACCCCAGGATATCGTCGCCGAACAATCTGTTCTTGGCGCGATGTTACTCAGTAAAGATGCAATCGCTGATGTCATTGAAAGCCTTCGAGAGATTGATTTCTACAAACCAGCTCACGCCACAATTTACGGCGCGATTTTAGATATTTATGGCCGCGGTGAACCAGCCGATGCGATTACCGTCGCTAACTATTTAAGCAAGTCGGGCGCGCTTGGAAATGTTGGTGGCGCGGGATACCTCCACACTTTGGTTGCCAGCGTTCCAACTGCAGCTAACGGTTCTTACTACGCCCGCATTGTTAGTGAACGCGCAATTCTTCGTCGACTAGTAAATGCGGGAACCAAAATTGCGCAAATGGGTTACGCTGGCGATGCCGAGGTCGATAAACTCGTAGACCGCGCCCAAGCCGAAGTGTATGAAGTTACCGGCCGCAGAACATCCGATGACTACGCACCGCTTTCTGAAATCATGCCGCAGACTCTGTCTGAAATCGAAGCCATCGAAGGCCGAGGTGGACAACTAGTTGGAGTGCCAACTGGATTCCAAGAACTCGATGCGATCACACACGGACTTCATCCTGGCCAATTAATTATTGTTGCAGCGCGTCCGGCAATTGGTAAGTCAACTTTAGCTTTGGATTTTGCGCGGTCAGCAAGCATCAAACACAACTTAACTTCTGCAATTTTTTCACTTGAAATGAGCCGCAACGAAATCGTCATGCGGTTACTCTCCGCGGAAGCTCAAGTTGGATTGAGTCACATGAGGGCAGGGACATTAAGTGATGCAGACTGGGGCAGACTTGCCAACAAAATGGGACAAGTTAACGATGCACCATTGTTTATCGATGACTCACCAAACATGACCATGATGGAAATTCGTGCAAAGGCCCGTCGACTAAAACAAAGATTTGATTTAAAACTTTTAATCATCGACTACTTGCAACTTATGTCATCAGGTAAAAAAGTTGAAAGTCGCCAAGTCGAAGTCTCAGAATTTTCGCGGTCGCTAAAACTTCTGGCAAAAGAGTTAGAGATCCCAGTCATTGCAATCAGCCAGTTGAACCGTGGTCCAGAACAACGTCAAGATAAGCGACCAATGCTTTCTGACCTTCGTGAATCTGGCTCACTTGAGCAAGACGCCGACATGGTTGTGTTGCTGCATCGCGAAGATGTTTACGAAAGAGAATCATCTCGCGCTGGCGAAGCTGATTTTATTTTGGCAAAGCATCGCAACGGACCAACCGGAACTGTTACCGTTGCATTCCAAGGCCATTACAGCCGTTTTGTTGATATGGCGACCTCGTAAGTTTTATTCCTTGTCTTTGAAAGAAGCGGATCATGTCCAACAGATCAACCCAAATAGATCGAGTTAACTTAGGTTCGCTGCTTGAGCGGGAACGTAAGACATATCGGGATAATCACCCCAAGTCTTTAGAGCTATACAAAGACGCAAAGAATTTGTTTGGTGGCGTACCAATGCCATGGATGAACAAATGGGTTGGCGGATTTCCGCTGTACATGCAAAGTGCAAAAGGCAACATTATTGCTGACGTTGATGGCCATGAATATATTGACTTTGCACTAGGTGACACGGCTGCTATGACCGGTCACTCACCCGATGCCAGCGTCAAAGCCATAATCGATCGAATTCAAGATCTCGGTGGCATAACAACCATGATGCCGACCGAAGACGCGCAATGGGTTGGAGCCGAGCTAACACGTCGGTTTGGTGTACCGCTTTGGTCTTTCACAGTGTCGGCTACAGACTCAAATAGATGGGCAATCCGTCTAGCAAGACTGGCAACTGGCAAAAGTAAGATTCTAGTTTTTTCTTATTGCTATCACGGCTCAGTGGATGAAACTTTCGGAGTGCTCGACGAAAGCGGTAACACTGTTTCAAGACCAGGAAATGTTGCGCCACCAGTACCGATAGATCAAACTACTCGAGTTGTTGAGTTCAATGACCTGCCTGCACTTGAATCTGCGTTAAAGCACGGCGATGTAGCTGCAATCTTAACTGAGCCAGCTCTAACAAATATCGGAATTGTTTTGCCAGAACCGGGTTTTCTTGAAGGCATGCGCGAACTTGCTACAAAATATGGCGCGCTATTAATGATCGATGAAACTCACACCATCTCGGCTGGCTATGGCGGCATGACTTTACGCGACCATTTAGAGCCTGATATTTTCATCATCGGGAAAAGTATTGGCGCGGGCATTCCATCTGGAGCGTATGGCTTTACCCAAAAGGTTGTAGATCTAATCAATTCCCACACCGAAGCAGACTTACTTGATGTCGGCGGGATTGGCGGCACACTTGCGGGAAATGCTTTGTCGTTAGCAGCCATGCGAGCAACACTTGGCGAAGTTTTAACTGAACAAGCTTTTGAACACATGATTCAACTTGCTACGCGCTACACAGATCAAGTAAATGCAGCACTTGATGAATTTGGTGTTCCGTGGTCTATTTCGCAGTTAGGTGCGCGAGCCGAATACCGCTTTACTTACCCTGCACCTATCACTGGAACGCAGGCCATGCACGCAGGTGATGACGAGTTAGATGAATTTATGCACCTGTTTATGTGTAACCGTGGCGTACTCATGACACCTTTTCACAACATGGCATTAATGTGTCCAACCACAACGCAGGAACAAGTCGATCGTCACGGATCGCTATTTGCCCAAGCTATGGCAGAGCTAACTAAATCCTGATTTAGCTAGCAGCGATTTCCATCTAGAATTTCACCATGACGCTGCGCCGCCGCCTTCAATTCTTCATTGCATTCTTTGCAGTGCTGGTTTTAGCTGCAGCGACCTGGGAACGCTACGCGTATCTACAGGCTCGAGCTGAATTAACTGAGGCACTTGCGCAAGACATCAGATTAGATGAAGTTGCCAATGAACTTTCATCTGCATTAAGTGTTTTAATCTTCATCAGCCTTTTGCTACTGGCGCTTGCTTGGATTTTTTTAGAACGCTGGGTACTCGCACCACTCGATGAAATGCGTACCGAGCTACGAATGGTTGCCAGTGGAACAATCCATCAAGTTATTGAAGTTGCTAGTCCACCTGAAATTCAATTAGCTGCGGCCGATGCTGAATCTATGCGGCAAAACTTAGTGGCTCAAATTGATTTAGCCCGCGCAGCTTGGCAAGGTCTAGAGCAAGATGCGCCGCTTGTCACTTCAATGCGAAAAGCCTTGTCACCAACTGCAATGGATACAACCAACATTGGTATTGATGTCGCCGGACAGACTTTGCCAGCAAGTGGGGCAATTGCAGGGGACTGGTGGGATGTGATTAGAACTCCGCGAGGTATCGCGCTGGCAATGGTGGATGTTACGGGACACGGTCCAGAGGCAGGTGTCTTCGGACTACAGATCAAGGCCGTGATGGCCGCTGCTCTTTCGGCAGGGTTCACACCGATTGCCGTTATGGAGAGAGTCTCAGCGGGATTAGTTGACATAGACGCGCTGCTTGCTACCGCGGTGATTTTAGAAATACCCAATGACATCAGCGCACCAACTCAGTGGGTTAATGCCGGGCATCCGGCTGGCTACTGGATCGACAAGAACCATTTGATTACAAGCCTGAATCCAACCGGTCCGATGCTCGGTGGGTTTGGCGGCACCTGGCAAAGTCAAGAACTATTTTTTGGTGCAGGTGATCGCATAGTTCTAGTGTCCGATGGGCTACTTGAAACTCAAGACGAAAAAGGTGAAGAGTTTGGGACTCGTGGGCTTATCTCTTCAGTGATTTCGGGGCAGCAGTCACTTAATTCGGCGGACCTTACCAACCTAATCGTTTCAACTGCGCGTCAAGATTCAGTTACTTGGAATCGCGACGACGTGTCAGTTGTCGTAATTAGTCGTAGGCTCGGAGAGTGAGCGAGTCAGTCATTCCGCAGCTTCGACCTGAAATGGCAAAGCTACCCACGTATAAAGCGGGAAAAAAAGTAGAGTCAGTAAATGGCTTAACTGCGTACAAGCTCTCTAGCAATGAGGTTGCGCATTCGCCGTTGCCAAGTGTGGTTGCTGCAATAGTCGATGCGGCTAATGACATTAATCGCTACCCAGACCCCTTTACAACTAAACTAAAGCAAGCGCTTTCTGACAAATTCGCAATTCCAGTCGATCAAATTGCAACCGGCACTGGTTCAGTTGGTGTTTGCCAGCAAATCATTCAGGCAGTAGCCGGCGCGGGCGATGAAGTCATTTACGCTTGGCGCTCATTTGAGGCCTATCCAATAATTGCAACAATCGCTGGCGCACTAAGTGTCCAGGTTCCGTTAACACATGATGGCCAGCATGACTTGACTGCAATGTTAAGCGCAATCACACCACGGACTCGAGTTATCTTTGTTTGCACGCCAAACAATCCAACAGGCGGAATCGTCACACAACAACAGATAAATGAACTCTTGGCAAAAGTTTCAAAGGACATCTTGGTTGTAATTGATGAAGCTTATGTTGAATTCAATCGCGATGATAATGCCATTGACGGCATAGCCACCATGAAAGCAAATTCAAATGTTGGTGTGCTGCGAACTTTTTCAAAGGCATATGGACTTGCGGGTTTGCGAGTTGGGTACTTCATTGGCCCTAAAAACGTTGCAGATGCAGTTCGTAAAACTGCGGTGCCATTTGGAGTCTCTAATATCGCCCAAGCAGCAGCTGTTGCATCCCTTGAACATGAAACCGAATTGTTTCAACGTGTTGAAGAGGTAATTGCCGAACGACGCTGGTTTGAATCTGAATTGGCGGCACTGGGATTCAAGCTGCCGCCTAGTCAAGCAAACTTCGTTTGGCTGCCATTAGGTGATCGCACTGAAGAATTTGTTAACCGCAGTGAAGGAATAGCGGTTTCGATCCGCCCGTTTCCTGGCGAAGGGGTTCGAATCAGTATTGGTGAACGTCAGGCTTTGGAAAGAATCATTGAGCTTGCGAAAGAGTTTGTTTTTTAACGGACTCGACAGCAACAACAATTGCAACACTGACAATAACAACGAAGCCACCAACCAAAATATTTGTTGTTAGGGTTTCGTTAAAAATCACAATGCCAAGTGCCACTGCAACTATTGGATTTACATACGCGTAGGTCGAAACCAAAGTTATTGGTGCGTTTTCAAGTAGCCAGGTATAAACCGTGTAGCCGATCAGGGAACCTACGGTAACTAAGTAGATCCAGCCAACCCAAGATCTGGCGCTGGCGTCCATGAAATCTGAAATTGACTCCTTATGAATCATTCCGGCAATGAATAGTGCAACACCAGCGCCTGCCATTTCGTAAGTGCTCAAAACCAAAGGGTTACTTGGAGTTTCCATGTGGGGCGCAAGAAATGAGCCAAGTGACCAGCATAAGTTTCCAAACAAAATTATGAACATCCAGAGCGTCACACTTTGTCCACCAGAATCAGGCCGCGCAATAGTTTGCCCAGGCAACATAATGATTCCAATACCAAGCAGTCCACCAACTATTCCAATCAGCGAAGAGATTTTTGGGCGGTCATTATCGAGCGTGCGAAACAGCGCAGTCCAAATTGGCATCGCTGCGACAATCAATGAAGCTACGCCAACCGGAACAACCTTTTGCGCAAAAGCCATAGTCCCTAAACCAGTACCCAGCATCAGCACACCAAGGAAGACAGCGCTTGCCAACTCCTTGCGGGTTAATCGCAATGCATCCCAGCCATGACGAAGGCCGATAAATATAAACAATGCCAAACTTGCGGCTACGAATCTAAACGACATAGATAAAAGTGGCGGCATAGTTTCAATAGTGAAAGCAATACCAATGTAAGTAGTGCCCCAGGCAACATACATAATTCCTAAACCAATAGCGACTTTGGTTTTGATTGAACTACTCACACGCACACACTATTGCTGAGCATGAAATAAAAATGCTTTGGGTCGGGTTCAGTCAGAACGATTTAGGCTAGGGCAGACTTCACAGCGGCAGCGACTGCGCCACCGTCGGCTCTACCTGAAACCTGCGGCGAAACAATCTTCATTACTGCTCCCATTGCACTTGGACCCGTTGCGCCACCTGCAGCCACTTCAGCAACCGCATCAGAAATAATTTTCGCTAAATCCACATCAGAAAGTGCGGCTGGAAGATATGCCTGAATGATTTCAAGTTCAGCCCGTTCTTTATCAGCAAGCTCTGGCCGCTTAGCATCGTCATAAGCTGTGGCGGCCTCTTTACGTTTCTTTGCCTCGCGATTGAGAACAGTGATCATGTCTTGATCGTCAAGTACGCGGGCTTCTTTTCCTGACACTTCCTCATTTGTGATTGCAGATAGCACCATCCGTAAGGTGCCAGAAGTGAGCGAATCCTTTGCCTTAATAGCAATAGTTAGGTCAGTATGAATTTGCTCTTTAAGGTTTGTCATATCTATACCCTGTCAGACCACTAACAGATATTGGACCATTGCCCTTATGGCGTTGGTGTTGCCGATGAACTTGGATCTGGGCTGGGGGATTCGCTAGGAGTTGGTTCAACTAAGGCAGGATTTGGAATGGCTTTTCCAGTTAATGGGTCGATGATCATAGTTCCATCCTTGAGCTCGTCTGCAAACAGTTCTAGAGCCTGCTCCGTTTCACACTCAATTAGCTCTAACTCTTCCAGGCCAAGACAAACTTCCTTACTTGCTGTGATTGGATTACCGAAACCTCCGGCGTTGATACCGTACAAAGTATTTAGATTCCACGGAGTTGCTCGCACTTTTTCCAGCGCGCCACGTAATGCCTCACGCCAGATTGGTCCTGGCATAGTTGACCCAAAAACCTGACCGTAGTACTGCCCATTAATACGGATGTTTTTCATTGGGTGGGTTTGGCCACCGCGTGGATCCCCAACCCAAACTGAAGCCGCCATGTCAGG
>CANLIF010000044.1 GCA_947491175.1 Actinomycetota bacterium | reverse complement strand
GGCCAGGCACTATCTGAAGTTTTGCTAACTGGTGGTTCAGCGAGCGTTGCCGGATCGTTTGCATTTGCAACCCCAAACACCGTGCCAGCAGTTGGCAGCGCCTCGCACCAAATGGTCTTCACACCAACGGACACCACCAACTACACAACCGTTACTTCGTCAGGAAATACAAACGTCACCGTAGTTGTTTCTAGGGCAACCCCAACGGTTACAACTTGGCCATCAGCCGGGGGAATAGTTAGCGGTCAATCACTATCTGATGTTTTACTTTCCGGGGGTTCAGCCAGTGTCGCCGGATCGTTTGCATTTGCAAACCTAAACACCGTGCCAGCAGTTGGTAGCGCAATGCACCAAATGGTCTTCACACCAACAGACTCCACCAACTACACAACTGTTACTTCATCTGGCAATTCAAACGTCACCGTCGTTGTATCAAGAGCAACTCCGACAGTTTCCACCTGGCCTTCTGCTGGGGGAATAGTTAGCGGCCAATCATTATCTGATGTTTTGCTAACTGGTGGTTCAGCGAGTGTTCCTGGATCCTTCGCATTTGCAAACCTAAACACCGTGCCAGCAGTTGGTAGCGCAATGCACCAAATGGTCTTCACACCAACAGACTCCACCAACTACACAACTGTTACATCATCGGGCAATTCAAATGTCACTGTGGTTGTATCAAGGGCAACTCCAACTATTACCACCTGGCCTTCAGCTTCCGGCATCGTAATTGGCCAGTCCTTGTCCGACTCGGTTTTGACTGGGGGGAGAGCCAGCGTTCCTGGATCCTTCGCATTTGCAAACCTAAATACTGTGCCAGCAGTTGGCAGCGCAACACATCAAGTTATTTTCACTCCAACGGACACCACTAACTACACAAGTGTTACTTCGTCCAATAACACCAACGTCAGCGTGCTCGTTTCTCAAGCACAGCCAGTCGTTTCGCGTTGGCCGTCAGTTGCGGATTTGATCAGTGGCCAGTCACTCACAGATGGTGAGTTAAGTGGTGGGCAAGCAAATGTGCCAGGCAGATTTACGTTAGCCAATCCTGGAGGTACACCAGGTGTTGGAAACTTTACAGTCGAAGTGATTTTCGTTCCAAATGATGCGGTGAACTATGTCGCTGTCACTTCAAGTATTCAAGTAAATGTCGTAGCGCCAACACCAACACCTGAACCAACACCTGAACCCACTCTTGAACCAACACCTGAACCGACCGTTGACGACCGTGGACTTGTAGTTGTTAACGCTGTTGAGGATGCACCACTTCAAGTTGCCGAAACAACTGTGACGGCCGTAACTCTGGTAGCTGCAGTCTCGGCAGCAGCGGCTGCAACCACTGCGGTCTCAGCAGTGGCCGCCGCAGCTGGCTCGGCAGTTTCCTCAGCCGCTTCAGCAGCAGGTAGCGCGGCAGCCTCGGCGGGAGGAAGCGTTGGTGGCGCCGCTGCGCCTGCGCGTGCACCAGCAGCACCAAGTGGCTCGGGTTCAACTTCAGGATCCTCATCGACTTCTTCATCGAGTTCCTCGAGTTCATCGCGAACCGAATCAAATCGAACGGAATCAAATCGAAGCAGTGGTTCGGATAAGAATGAGTTACTGGATGACGAACTGCTAGAGCTCAAAAAGATTAGATCTGGGTCAACAGGGCAAGACTTGCAAAACAGTGCGCGCTGGGGAGACCATCTGCCGCTTTGGTCAACGTCAATTTTTGTGGCATTGGATAAACCATCCGTGAGTGCCGCCGAAAAGATTTCTCGCACATCACCATTTAGTTCCAAGTTGATAGGGGACAGTGCCTATTTGCGCGCAGCGTTGGGTTCTGCATTTGCATTTTTACCAATAGTTACAGCACTAGCTGCCCTTCTAGGATTGCAACAAGTTAATGGCCTCTTTGTGCCGCCAGGATTTGCCATACTCCTGGTTATTTCAGTCATCGGAGTTTTCGACGCGTTAGCTGGATTATTCGGCATAGTTGTTTTCGGTATCGGATTAATCGCAACAGCTGGAATAAGTTCTCCGAGCGATATTCGAATGCTTCTAGGGTTGAGCCTGCTGTCCTTTGCTCCGGGAATGCTGGCTAGTGCGTTTAGGAATATCCGTCGACCTGAGGCAGTAAATTCTCACCATGTTTACGAGCGAATCATCGACTTGCTGGTAGCTCCGTTCTTAGCAGCTTGGGCAACACTTGGAATTATCAGTGCACTTCCAGCTCTTGCTGGAGCCGAGGTTTCAATTCAAGGAAACCCAAATCAGTTGGCCTGGACTATCGCCATTGCAATGGCAGCGCGCGTATTACTTGAAGAGCTCGCGGTTAAGTATTTTCCACGGCGTTCAAAAGAATTAAATCCAACAAACCTTGCCAGTAATTCGATGCAACAGAAAGTTATTTCCTTGCTGCTACGAATGGGTTTGTTCTTCTTCGTTTCCATGGCCTTCGTCGGGCACTGCTGGCAATTGTATTTTGGAACTATCGTTTTCATCATTCCAAGTTTTGTAAATCTCTATCGTGACAAGTTTCCAAATTACCCAAAGCTCTATCACGTTTTGCCTTCTGGCCTGCCTGGCCTTGCCCTCGCGTTACTGATCGCTTCGGCATCACTAGTAGCGCTGCAGTCACTGTTAGGAGAGACGCCAGAGTTTGCGAAAATCGCCTTCGCAGTTTTGCCAATTCCTGGAATGCTTCTTTCCTTAGTTGCCGTTGTTGGCAGAGCTCCAGCAGAAGGCGATGTGCGCTGGTACATGAGGCCACACAATCTTTGGGTCTACCGAATTGGTGGAGTTCTAGTTCTACTCGCAACCTTGCGCCTGACCAACATCATCTAGGTTGGCTTTCAACTCCAGTCACGTGGAGATTCCAAGTGCCCTGAACTTTTGATCTGCCCTTATGCTTGCGTTATGTACGACATTGCATTGAGTGTTAACGCCTGTGTTAGATCAAAGACCCGCGCCGAGATTGCCTGGCTTGTCTCACCCAACAATGGGGTGCATGCCTTAGCTCTCACCCCAGGCGGCGGCCGAATTGGCAAAATATTCGATGGTGCATTCGATGGAGCAATGTCGGATCACTCAAATCGCAAACTCCCAACTGGGCGCCTGCTTAATATTCAGGTCAATGAGTTTGAAGCCACGATCTCGGGAATCCCAACAGGCACAGATGCCAAATTCTTAGTTATCCCGGCTGACCACTTCGACCCAGACACTTGGCCAGCCATGATCGATCGTGTCCCGGTGGCAATCGTGGCTCACTTGGATCAGGACGAAGTCACCCGAGTCGATGTTTTTAACGAGTCATCGATCAACACTGCGGACACTCAAACTGCTGAATTGTTTGCAAAAGGCGCTACTGCCTACGAAATCCATCCAAATCGGGTTATCTCAGTACTATTTCCAGTCACTCGTCTGGTTGTTGCAGGCCAAGGCCCGATTGCCGATGCCATTGCCAGTTTGGGCACCACTCTGGGCTGGAATGTCACAGTAATGATGCGTAATGATTTGGCAATTGGACTACTTGCCTCACTTTCCCCATTGGATGCTGCCGTAATCATGGGTCACGAGGTTGAGGTTTCTAGCCGAAACCTGGGCGCAGCCCTTGAGGGCGATGCTGGATACATAGGTGCTTTAGGATCCCTGCAAAAGCAGCAGGATCGTGCTGACTGGTTGGCTTACCAAGACGTAACTGACTTATCTCGAGTATTTGGGCCAGCGGGCATAGACATTCGAGCTTCTTCACCTGCGGAAATCGCAGTCTCAGTGATCGCCCAGGCGATTTCGGTACTTAAAGGCAACTAGTTACTTCGGCCTCGTTTATTCACAGTATGAGACTATTTGGACGTTTCGACACCCTTAACTATTTGCCATTTCCTATTGCGGGACACCCGTGACGGTGTTAGTTTCAACACACACCATTACTGGAAAAAGGGGAGCCACCAAAATGGCAGTTGAATCCACAGGTCAAGAACGCGGCAATCCGCGTTTTTATGCATTAATCGAAAATGCGCCAAAGACCGGCAAGAGCCCAACAATCTGGGCTTGGCCACAGATCACTGAGTTCTTAAAAGTCGCCAGCCAACCAGTACAAGGACCATGGCCACCACATCAAGACGTGCGCCCAGATCCAGATGCCAGCGACATGCCAGTTGCTGTTCGCGATAACAAGTAATTTCTTTAAATCTAAAAACTCTCGGACTAAACGTAAGTCATCGAAAGGAAACAAATGTATCCCTCCCGATTTGGGTATGAAGCTCCAAAAACAATCGATGAGGCCATTGCCATTCTCGATAAGTATGCTGGCGAAGCCAAAGTACTTTCCGGAGGTCAAAGCCTGATTCCTGTTATCAAACTTAGGTTTGCTGCGCCAGAGATGTTAGTAGACATCAATGGCATTCCAGGCCTTGACTACAACCGAGTTGACCCTGATGGCAGCATTCACATCGGCGCACTCTGCCGCCATGAAGATCTAGAAAATAACGAATTAATGGAAAAGCATGCACCGACTATCGCTGCTGCTGCACCACTAGTTTCAGATCCAATCGTTCGCACGCGTGGAACTTTTGTCGGTTCGGTTTGTCACGCTGATCCGCAGGGTGACTGGGCCGCCACAATGACTGCTATGGGTGGACACATTGTTGCCCAAGGCCCAAATGGTACACGCGAAATTGCAATGAACGATTTCGTCATTGGTCCATTCCAAAACACACTTGCCTACAACGAAATTGCCATAGAAGCAGTAATCCCAGCGCCAAAAGGTGTGCGAGTTGGTAGTTACTTAAAGCTCGAGCGTCGTGTTGGCGATTTTGCCACAGCATCTGTTGCAGTATCGCTAGAAATGAATGGTGAAACTGTAATCGGTGCCGGCATCGCATTAGCGAGTGTTGGCGGTCGAACGATTGATGCAACAGCAGCTGCGCAGTCATTAGTTGGAAACAAAATTACGCCTGAGCTAATTGCCGAAGTTGCCGCAGCAGTAGCAGCAACGGCCGAGCCTAGAACAGATCATCGTGGATCTTCTGACTACAAGCGCCAAATTGTAAAAACGTTTGTTACAAGAATCCTTACCGGACTTGCAACCACATCACAGAAAGCAGCCTGACAATGACCAGTCTTTATGACGAAGTACAAGCTCCACCGGCAGAAGGTGTGCCGACTCGGCGCGTAACCATCAAAGTCAACGGTGCCGATCGCACTGTTGATGTGGAACCACGCTTACTTCTTGCCCACTTATTGCGCCAAGGCCTGAAGTTGACGGGCACGCACTCGGGATGCGACAGCAGTAACTGTGGCGCATGCGTAATCCTCTTTGATGGTCGCCCAATCAAGTCCTGCACCATGCTTGCGGTACAGGCTGATGGCCACAGTCTTGAAACAGTTGAAGGACTTGCATCAGCAAGTGAACTTCATCCAATTCAAGAAGGTTTCAAAGAAGAACACGGTCTACAGTGTGGATTTTGTACGCCAGGAATGATGCTGGCCGCAAAGGCACTGTTAGAAGTGAATGACGACCCGACAGAAGACGAGATTCGCTGGGCACTTTCTGGCAACCTCTGCCGTTGCACGGGTTACCAAAATATCGTTAAGTCAGTTCTTTGGGCCGCAAAAAAAATGCGCGCAGAAGCAAATTAGGTTGGGGATTTAGTCATGGCATTAGATGAAATTAAAATTGGCGGACTTGGCGCTAGCCGTCGTCGCGTCGAAGACAACCGCTTCATCCGCGGAAAAGGTAACTATGTCGATGACATCGTGTTGCCGGGCATGCTTCACATGGAACTACTTCGTAGTCCATTAGCTCACGCTCGCATCAAATCAATCGATGTCAGCAAGGCCTATGAAATTCCAGGCGTTCGCCTAGTTCTAACTGGCGAAATGATGGCAGCTCGTAACCTTGCGTGGATGCCAACATTGTCTTACGACACTCAAGCAGTACTTGCCACTGACAAGGTTCGTTTCCAAGGCCAAGAAGTCGCAGCCGTTATTGCTGATGATCCATACATCGCAAAAGATGCCTGCCAGGCAATCGTTGTTGAGTACGAACAACTTCCAGCAATCGTTAACCCATTCCAGGCGATGGAATCCGATTCCGTAGTCATTCGTGATGACAAGGAAAATCAGCCAGGAAACAAAATTTTCGATTGGGAAATTGGTGACAAGGCAGCAACTGATAAGGCATTTGCGGAAGCAGATGTTGTTTCCAAGATGGAATTGCACTACCCACGTTCACATCCATCTCCAATGGAAACCTGTGGTTCGATTGCAGACTTCAATCGCGCAACTGGCAAGTTAACCGTTTACATGACTTCGCAAGCTCCGCACATCGTGCGCGCTGCAGTAGCTATGGTTGCGGAACTGCCAGAACACATGATCCGCATTGTTTCACCTGACTTGGGTGGTGGCTTTGGTAACAAGGTGCCGATTTATCCAGGTTATGTAGTGGCGATTTTGGCTTCGATCCTGACTGAAGTTCCAGTTAAGTGGATTGAAGATAAAACCGGAAACCTGATCTCAACTGGCTTTGGTCGCGACGTTTACCTTCAGGGTGAAATGGCGCTTCGCAAGGACGGCAAGATGCTGGGTATGCGCATGAAGACGATCTCAGATCACGGCGCTTTCTACGCAGATGCTCAGCCTTCGAAGTTCAAAATTGGTCTGATGCACTCAGCTTTTGCTGCCTACGACTTGCCAGCTGCTCACCTTGAGTCAGTTGGTTACTACACCAACAAGGCGCCAGGTGGCGTTGCATACCGTTGTTCATTCCGAGTAACCGAAGCCATGTTCTTCCAGGAGCGAATGGTTCACGCCGCAGCTAACGATCTAGGAATGGATCAAGCAGAGTTCCGTCGCATGAACTTGGTCAAGGACGACATGTTCCCTTACCGCACTGCCTTCGGTTTCTTAACCGACTCGGGTCAGTACGGTAAGTGCCTAGACATAGGTATGAAAGCAATTGGCTATGACACCTACAAGGCCGAACAGGCTGAAGCTCGTTCGCGTGGCAAGTTGCTAGGTATTGGTATTTCGACCATGACTGAGCCATTAGGCGCAGGCAACAGTCGTGAATACGACATCTTGGGTATCAAGATGTTTGACTCGGCTGAACTTCGGGTTCACATGACTGGTAAAGCAATCTTGCGTACTGGAGCCATGAACCAAGGTCAGGGTCACCAAACAACTTGGGCACAAATTGTTGCTCACGAACTAGGTATTCCAGCAGATGACGTAACAGTCGAAGAAGGCGATACCGACACCGCACCATTTGGAATGGGAACTTACGCATCACGTAGTACTCCGGTTGCCGGGGCTGCAGTTGCAATGGTTGCTCGTAAGATTCGTGCCAAGGCACGCAAGATTGCAGCCCACTTACTTGAGGTCTCGGAAGAAGACATCGAGTGGGAGTTGGGTCGGTTCTACGTTCGCTCAAACAAAGAGCGTGGCGTAACGATTCAGGATTGCGCGCTAGCGGCGTACAGCAACATGCCAGACGGTATGGAGCCAGGTCTTGAGAACAACGCTTACTACGATCCACCGAACTTAACTTGGCCGTTTGCTGCTTACTTCGTAAAGGTTGAAGTAGATGCGGAAACTGGCGTGTGGGATGTTCTAAAGGTTGTTGCAGTCGATGACTGTGGCGTTCGCATCAATCCGATGATTGTGGAAGCGCAAATCATGGGTGGTCTAACTGAGGCTTACGCAATGGCAAGTATGCAGTACCAGACCTATGACGACCAAGGAAACATGATTGGTGCTAACTACATGGACTACTTGTTGCCAACAGCTTGGGAAACTCCAGGCTTTGAGCTACATGAAGTCGTAACACCTTGCCCGCACCACCCAATCGGTGCTAAGGGTGTTGGCGAATGTGCAACCGTTGCTGGTCCTGCCGCATTCGTGAACGCAGTGGTAGATGCGCTGGGTCACCTGGGCGTTCGTAACATCGACATGCCAATGATGCCTAACCGTGTCTATGAAGCGTTGACAACTGGTAAAGACATCAGCGGTATGCCACCTGTAATGATGGGTGACTAATCGTGAAAACAGTTAATGCAAACTCGGGCCCTAAGGAGGCATCATGCTGATCTCACAATCATTTGAAGTGAAGCAACCAATTGACTCAGTGTGGAAGTTCTTTGATGACATTCCACAAGTAGCAGCATCAATTCCAGGTGCAAACCTGTCCAAGGAAGTATCTAAGGACAGGTACGAAGGTGGAGTAGTAGTTTCTGCTGGTCCAGTTAAGTTGGAATTCGATGGTGTTGCCGAAGTCAAGAGTCGCGATAACGCAAAGCGCATCTTGGTTCTTGATGCCTCAGGTTCTGACAAGAAGGGTCGTGGTGCTGCTTCAGTTCTGCTAACTGCGGCTTTGAATCAGGTTCCAGGTGGCACCAAAGTTGATATTTCGATGGATCTAACGATCTCGGGTGCGGCTGCAAACTACGGCCGTGGCCTGGTTGCAGACGTAACTGCAGTGCTCGTTAAGACAGCGACCGTCAACATGGAAGCCCGCATGATTGCAATCGCTAAGGGCTTGGATCCAAACTCTGTTGGTGGCGCAAAGGCAGCCAGCGGTCTATCGATTGGTATCAACGCTTTCAAGCTTGCTACTGGTCGCGTGTTGGCCCGCTTCTTCCTTCCTTACAAGCCATTGGCACGTCGGTAAAGGGGTATAGAGATGAGTATTTGGGCAATTTTCAACATCGTTTTGGTTGTTGTAATCATTCCGGTTTTGGTTTGGTTACTTAACGTAGTGCTAAGTGCATTGGAACGTATTCGCGGAGCTGCAGATGATGCGCTCGGTGGCGGCGTTGCACTTATCGGTGAACTTGGCACCACACCTAGTTTGTTGGAAACAACAGACGAGACCATTAAAGAAGTAGCAAACGGCGCAGTTCGTTACGCCGGATCCGTTGCGAAGTTACTGGGATAGGGGAATCACAATGCCAACCGTGTTTGTAGTATCGCTCGTGATCTTTACGATCATCATCGCTGCAGCTGCACTTGGATTAATCCGAGTAATTCTTCACCTTCGCTCAGTAGTCAAAACTCTTGACGCTCTTGATGGTGGCGTGGCAGTAATTGTGGCACAGACATCAACCGTAACCAGCACCGTTGACTCAGTCAACGCTAACTTGGCTCCAGTGCGTAACTTCGCAGAATCGATTTAGGGGTAGTCATGACAGATTTCTTCGGTGGTCACACAGGCTGGCTACTTGGTTATGTCATCGGTCTAGTCGTAGTACTAGTCGTTGTCGCACTCGTTGTACCGATTTTGCTTTTGGCTTGGCGCATTGGACGTCAGGCTAAGAACATCAACACCGGTCTACAGGCTGCAGAGAAAAACACTGCTGGCCTAAGAAAACTCCGCACCACAATCGAGTCAGCAACAAACATTGTTGCTGGTCTTAATCGTGGCCGCACAAAGCTAGGAGGCTGAAAATGGATAGCACAGTAGAGACATTGTGGACTGTTGCAAACATCCTTGGAATTGTTGTGGTGGTTGCAGTAGCAGCACTACTAACAATCTTGGTATTGCTAGTTCGCACCATCGATAAGCGAGTTGCAGCCATCAAGGCAACTTTGGCAGCAGCCAAGGCCAACACAGCACACACTGCACTAATCGGCGAAACTGCCGCTGGTGTGGATGCCGTATTAAATGAAGGTCTAGAACATCACTTGTTCCTAGGCCGGGTACTAGAAAAGGTACGTTCATGAGCACATTAGCTTTATGGTCCGTTATTGATGTAACAGCTTTGATCGCAGGTCTTGCGGTTTACCTATTCATCGTTGGT
>CANLIF010000043.1 GCA_947491175.1 Actinomycetota bacterium | reverse complement strand
GTGAGTGGGCGGTAGGCGTCAGGCTCATTCAAATTCTCAGTGTCGCTAGCCCATTCCGCCCGCTTCATAGCTTGAGTGTGGCGCAGCATAATCATCGGAGTGGTCTTTATTGATCCTTCTGCAGCATTTAGAACTTCAACATCGTGTTCATAGGTGAGCCGTTTTTTAGCCTCAGCAAAAGTTAGCCAAGCAATTTCATCTACTTCGTCGTTAGGCAGGAATTCCCCACATAGCAAGTGGGCTGCCCAATAATGAGAATCCTTAAGTCTGTCTTCGATTTCGTAGGTTTGAGTAGGAAGTGGCACACCTAACTCAATCGCAAATCCAGTTTCTTCTCTTACTTCTCGGACTGCAGCCCCAATTATGTGTTCGCCCGACTCAACTTTTCCCTTAGGAAATGTCCAATCCTCTCGGTAATCTCGGTGAACAAGTAAGAACTCTTTGCCTTTAGGACCAGTTCGGGTTACAACCGCCCCGGCCGCAACGATTTTGTCAGTGGTTGCCAAAGAATCCAACCTTATTTAAAATCGTGTCGATTCTCCGAGGTGTAGGTGAATCAGCTGCTGACTTAGCGACAGGATGATTAGCGATTAAGAGTTCTTGATATTCAACTAGAGGCTCACCTGAAGAATCCAAGTGCTTCCGCACCCATTCGCCATTAGATTGCAAGTGCCAAGATGCCGTTGTATCCGACACACCCAGTTCGACAACTTCGGTGATTGCCTTTGAATTCTCCGAATTCATGCGGACCAAGACTTCTACCCGGCGGTCTAAGTTGCGGTGCATAAGATCAGCTGAGCCAATCCAGGTTTCACCTTCGCCACCGTTTGCGAAATCGTAAACTCTACTGTGCTCCAAGAATCGACCCAACACGCTACGGACTCGAATGTTTTCTGAGTAGCCAGGCACACCCGGCCGAATCGAACAGATTCCTCGCACCAGAATGTCAACCTTGACTCCGGCTTGCGAAGCGCGATATAGCGCATCGATGATTGACTCATCGACGATCGAATTGCATTTGAATCGAATGTGAGCAGCCTTGCCCTCATTTGCAAATGCAATTTCTCGATCAATACGTTTAATAAGTCCGGACCTAAGTCCCTTCGGCGCAACAATTAATCGGTTGTACTCTCCTTGAATGCCGTAACCACTTAGGTGGTTAAACAAACTAGCGACATCTTCACCAATTTTTGGATCAGATGTAAGTAATCCATAATCTTCATAAACTCTGGCGGTTCTTGGATTGTAGTTTCCAGTTCCAATATGAACGTATCGATTCAACTTGCCGCCATCGTTGCGGACGACCATACATAGTTTGGCGTGAGTTTTCAGGCCAACTATTCCATAGACAACATGGACGCCTGATTCTTCAAGTTTTCGCGCCCAGTCAATATTGTTCTGCTCGTCAAAGCGAGCCTTGATTTCTACGACGGCCAAAACTTGCTTACCAAGTTCGGCCGCATGAATCAGCGCATCGACAATTGGCGAGTCACCAGATGTGCGATACAAAGTTTGCTTGATTGCCAGAACATTTGGATCATTTGCGGCTTGCTCCAAAAACAACTGCATACTGGTAGAAAATGAGTCATACGGGTGATGTAACAAGACATCGCGATTACGCATTACCTCAAGAATGTCTGGAGCTGTGGAGCTTTCAACTTCGGCAAGCGCGGTACTGGTACGAGCAATAAAAACTGGAGCTTTTAGATCATCTCGCTTTAGCTTCATCAATTCAAACAGTGATTCGTGGTCTAGTGGGCCAGCCAATCGGAAAACTTCGTTTTGTTCGACACCTAATTCGCTAACAATCAAATCCAATACATGTGGATCGATTGAGTTTTCTACTTCAAGTCGAACTGCTGGTCCAAATCTTCTTCGCATAAGCTCACGCTCAAGAGCTTGC
Organism: Actinomycetota bacterium; assembly: GCA_947491175.1. Taxonomy (GTDB): domain Bacteria; phylum Actinomycetota; class Actinomycetes; order S36-B12; family UBA5976; genus UBA5976. The sequence goes on along the minus strand of CANLIF010000043.1, from coordinate 7,968 downwards.
AATAGGTTTTCAGCATCATCTTCTTCAACTTCAAGTTCTTCATTTCTAGTCACCCGAAATGCGTGGCATTGCACAACTGTCATACCAGGGAACAATTTATCTAGGTGACCAGCCATAACATCTTCCAGAGTCACAAAGCGCTGGGGAGATACCTGAATGTATCTAGGAAGTGATGGTGGTACTTTTACGCGGGCAAATAATTCATTTCCAGAATTTGGATTCTTTACCACAACTGCCAAATTGAGTGACAATCCAGAAATGTAAGGGAATGGGTGTGATGGATCGACTGCGAGCGGAGTTAGTACTGGAAAAACTTGTTCGTCGAAAAGCGTTGACATAGCATCGCGTTCATCGCTGGTAAGTTCTTCCCACCTCAAAATCTCTATGCCACTTGCAACGAGCGCGGGCAAGATTGAATCATTGAAAGTCTTGGAGGCAGCCTTCATTGCTTCATAACTTTGTGCCAAAACTGTCGAATGCACCTGCGTTGGCTGCATCCCGGAAGCTGTTTTCAGTGCCATCCCAGTCGCGATTCTGCGCTTTAAGCCAGCGACTCTGACCATAAAGAACTCATCAAGATTGCTCGCGAAGATAGAAAGGTACTTTACGCGTTCCAAAAGTTGCAAATCTTGATCCTGCGCCAACTCTAAAACTCGTTGGTTAAAGGCAAGCCAAGATAGCTCTCGATCCAGAAATCGGTCGACAGGTAAGGGTGTAGCAACAGGGGCCGAAAGGGAAGTATCAGTCATAGCGAAAACAGCATTTCACACTTAGGTAAACATCTCCAAAATCAGATTTTCCAGAAAGTGAACAATTCCCCTAAAAGTGGGATGATTTAGCGGTGGCGAGACAAATTGTGGTTATGGGATCAGGGGAAACTAGCCCAACTATGGTCACCCCACACCAGCAAATATTGGCATCCCTAGGCAAAATAGATCGTCTCAAACTAACCATTTTGGACACTCCGTTTGGTTTTCAGGAAAATGCAGATGACCTAACTGAGAAGCTAATTGACTTCTTTACCCAGTCAGTCGGAGCAACTCCAAAAGCTATTTCATTACGCAACACATTTGTAAGTGGCGCCGCATTAGGCGAGGCAGTTAATTCGATTCGCGAATCCGACTGGCTATTTGCTGGACCAGGTAGTCCATCGTATGCGTTGAAAGTTTGGCACGAACTAGGAGTCAGCCCGCACTTTGATGAGGTTTTGGTTGATGGAACTGTAGTCCTAGCTTCGGCTGCTGCGCTAACGGCTGGTTCACACACGATTCCGGTTTATGAAATGTATAAAGTTGGCGACGAACCTCATTGGCTACCAGGTTTGAATCTAATCGAGCGACACACTGGAATGCCCGCAGCAATCATTCCGCATTACGATAACGCCGATGGTGCAAACCATGACACTCGATTCTGTTACATCGGCGAACGTCGCCTCCGCGTTATGGAATCATTGCTGCCACCTGAAGTTTTTATCATTGGTGTAGATGAACACACTGGAATACGTTTTGACTTAGATGAACGCACTGCACATGTGTTTGGTCGTGGCGCTATGACTATTCGTCACCATGGCGAATCTTGGACAGTTTCCTCTGGCGAGAGCGCAACTTTTGAAGAAATCATTTCCCATACTGGAAGCACAATTGTGCTTGGTGAACCAGCACCGCTGTTTAAAGTTGATCCGCATAAAGTTGAAGAACTGCTTGACGCCGGAAAAGTTAGTGATGCCGTTGATGCCTTGCTAAATCTGGATGAACTCGATCGCGATACCGAAACTCGTGCTGCTGTGCACTCTTTGGTAACGCGACTTGGTCACATCGCAGCAAGTCCAAAAGTTGACATCATGTCAGTTATTGGCCCTTACGTTGATGCGTTACTCCAAGCTCGCCAAGCTGCTCGTGCTGGTGGTCGTTGGGATGATGCAGATGCCATCCGAGATCAGCTAATGGAAATGAAAGTTACCATCCAGGACACCAAAGACGGATCCTCTTGGGAGATCGAAAGTTCATGAGCCCGGGTCCAATTGCATTAGTTGGATCGGGTGAGTACCTGCCAATCATGCAAGCTGTCGAAGCCAACTTAATTGCTGGTCGAAATCCAAAGTATGTTCAGATTCCAACAGCAGCAGCGCCTGAAGGTGAAACTTCACTTTCAAGGTGGATTAACTTAGGAAAAGCGCAAGCAGAACGGATTGGCGTTGAAGCAATTTCCGTGATCGCCCACGATCGCAATGATGCCAACGATCCACGGCTTGCAGATCTGGTCCGAGATGCTGGTTTGATTTATCTATCTGGTGGCAATCCAACTTTTCTAGCAAACACTTTGCGGGAAACTTTGCTTTGGAAAGAAATTGAAAGTGCTTGGCGTGATGGCGCTGCCTTAGCGGGTTGTAGCGCAGGTGCAATGGCGCTTGCCGATCACATACCTGCACTTCGGTTACCGACGCACACTGCTACGAGTGGGCTGGGCTTATTGCCGCACATCCGAGTGCTGCCACATTTTGACAAGATGTTTTCTCGGATCCCCGATTTCATGACTAGGTTTATGAAAGTTCCAGACGGCGTCAGCGTGGTTGGTATTGATGAAGATACTGCGATTGTTGGCGGCCCATTTGAATGGGAAGTTCAGGGGCGCCAGTCAGCTTGGCTTTTCATTGCAGGCCACCGCAAGGAATTCAAGCCCGGTCAGACTTTAGTTACGCCTGGCCTTTCCTAAACATCACATCGGTGTCCCAGTGTGCAAAGCCAAGGGATTCGTATAGCCCAATGGCTGCCTTATTGTCGGCATCTACATAAAGCATGGCCGCTGGCAATCCTTGACTGCGTAAATATTCAAGACCCCGCACACTGAGTAGTTTTGCTAACCCCGAACCTCGCAGGTCTGGCGAAATACCAAGAACGTAAATTTCCCCAATTTCAGAATGTCCATGACTGCCTGCGCCACCATGAACTTTTGTCCAGTGGTATCCAACCATGACTTCGGTGTCAGTTTGTACCTGAGTAGTAATTAAGAATCCGGCAGGATCAAACCATTCTTCTGACATTCTCACTGCTAAGTCCTGGGCTGACATTCGACCTTGCTCGGGATGATCGGCAAACACAGTTGCGTTCAGTTCCAGCCAAGCTGGTTCATCGAAGCCAACTTGAAATGGTCGAACGGTTAGGTCTGAAATCTCGCTGGCTTTGGGTAGTGGTGCAAATAAGGATCTGCGCATTTGCCAAAGTTCCCGGGTTTTAGCAAAACCTAATTTTGCAGCCAAACTGTACGCACTCGCAAGCTCGCCATGTGCCCACAATCTCATCCTTGGATCATTTGACTTAGCAATCGCAGACTCGATGAGAGCCCTGCCGATTCCTTGTTGTCTAAAGTCAGGATGTACAACAACTTCTACGACAGATCCAGCAACTGCATCAGTTTGATCTAAGTGCAGGTAGCCAACAATTTTTCCAGAATCATTGATGGCTACTAAATGTTCATCAGCATCATCCCCGCCATGATGCAGGTGGATAAGTACGTGTTCAGAAAGTGGAGCCATTTCATCAATTGCTGCTGCTGCAAAAGCAAGCTGCACAACCTCTTCAGTTTGCTTTTGCGATAATCGAGTTAATGCCGAGACTTCAAATGACATGGATCAGACAAGAACTTCGCTGGACTCGTTTACAGGTGAAGTTACATAACGATAGCCAACGTTGCGTACGGTACCAATCAGATTTTCATTTTCGGGACCGAGCTTGGCGCGCAGTCGTCGAACGTGAACGTCAACGGTGCGAGTTCCACCAAAATAGTCGTATCCCCAAACTTCCCGAAGTAGTTGATCACGAGAAAAAACTCGGCCTGGGTGTTGAGCTAAAAACTTAAGCAATTCAAATTCTTTAAAAGTTAGATCAAGGGTTCGGCCGCGAAGCTTTGCCGAGTAAGTGGCTTCATCAATTGAAAGTTCGCCAGCTTTAATCTCGCTCGAAGATTCAAAACTATTTGTAGCTTCAATTTTGGTGGTTGCCAGACGAATCCGAACTTCGATTTCAGCTGGGCTGGCATCAACTAATAGAACGTCTGTTAAACCCCATTCTTGAGTGACTGCGGCTAACCCACCTTCAGTAGTAATGAGAATTACTGGCGAAGTGTTGCCAGTTGTCTCCAGCAAGCGGCACAAACTTCGAACTGCTGGCAAATCGGTTCGGCCATCAATTAGGATGACATCGACTTCGGGGGCTGCAATTAATGCCGTTGGTTCCGGCGACATGACCTTTATATGGTGACTTAAAAGTTCAAGGCCAGGGAGAACTGCGCTGGATGGAGTGAGCGCGCGAGTGAGTAACAGGACCTGAGCCATGCCTTCACCTACTTATATAGTTGCTTTCCCTAAGTCTAGGGCAGAACTAAAAGGCCTCGAAATGGCTTTAACTTATTCACTCTTTACTAATTCAGTTACCGCAGAAACTAGTTCTGGCTTCTTGGGAACACCGGTTGCCCGAAAATGCACAGTTCCAGCTTTATCGATAATCAGAGTTGTTGGAGTTCTTGAAATGCCATAAGTCTTTACTAAATCCAAATGCTCAACTACATCGAGCTCGATATGGCAGATGGCAGGGAAGCTGTTAGTTACCTCGTCAAGAACCTTGCTGGTAACGCGGCAAGGCTGGCAAAACTCGGATGAGAACTGCAGAAATGTCACTTGCGGTGGATGGTCGTGGTCAAGGTGAAGATGCTCGGATAGCCCTTGAAGTGGCGGCACAATTTCTTCACGAAGTTTGCCGTCACTTAATTTTCGGTAGAACCCAAAGGCTGCCGAGAGCACGAGAACGGCAAGTAGGACGTAGCCACCACTTGACATGCGCGCTCCAGTTAAATAAATAGTGATTATTGGATAGTACTGAACATAGGTGAAACTGGAATTTTCGCCAACTCGTAGTCTTACTGCGAGGCTTTTGCAACAACCACTTACGAGCCTGCGAGTACCTCAAACGTGTCCTAAGGTTGGGGGATGTCGAGAACTACAGTTTTAATCAAGCGTCGGGTCGTTGATTACGGCCGCCTTGGTTCCTCGATGTGTATGTGCTCTTGATCCTGCAGTCCACCTAGCGGCTGCGAAAATGCAAAGCCAAGCTAAATCGGAACTGAAAAGGAAACTAAATGAGCAAGCAAATCGATCCCCGTGGCCCACGATTTGGAGCTGCAATTACAGTTGTGGTTCTGGCCGTCATCCTGCTTACAATTCCTTCAAATGTTGCAGTCATACTGTTGGGAATTCAAGCAACAGCGCACGCTCTAGGCGCATTTGTAGGTTTGCAAGCGCAGCCATATGGAATTTTGTATCGCAAACTAGTTGCACCAAAACTTGGAAAGCCATCTGTATTGGAAGCAGTGGAGCCACCACAGTTTGCTCAACTAGTTGGTTTTCTGTTTGCAGTAACTGGTCTAGTGGCGCTTCTTGCTGGCGCTCAACTAGTGGCAACCGTTGCAGTCGCTTTTGCATTGGGCGCCGCATTTCTAAACGCAGCTTTTAACTTTTGTCTTGGTTGCGAAATGTATCTAATGGGCAAGCGAATCTTTTCCTAACAAAACTTAAGAACAAACAAGGAGTAATAATGAGTAACCAAGCACTAGTAGATGCCGAATGGGCACTTTCACATTTAGACGATGCAAAAGTTGTCTTTATTGAAGTGGATGAAGATACCGACGCATACGCTGGAAATCACATCAAGAATGCGATTGCCCTTAACTGGAAAACGGACCTTCAAGATCCAATTCGTCGCGATTTTGTTAACAAAGAGCAGTTCGAGGCCTTACTAAGCGCCAAGGGCGTATCTAATGATGACACTGTTGTGCTTTATGGCGGAAACAACAACTGGTTTGCCGCTTACGCATACTGGTACTTCAAACTTTACGGACATGGTGACGTTCGCTTGCTAGATGGTGGACGTAAGAAGTGGGAACTAGATGGTCGCGAACTAGTAAGTGAAGTTCCAAGTCGCGGTGCAACAAAATATGTAGCCAAAGATCAGGATCGTTCGATTCGTGCCTTCCGCGATGATGTGCTGAAGGCTATCGGTACCCAGAACTTGGTTGATGTGCGAAGCCCAGATGAGTACGCCGGTCGTTTGCTAGCGCCAGCTCACTTGCCACAAGAAGCTGCTCGCATCGGTGGTCACATTCCAACTGCGGCAAACATTCCATGGAGTAAAGCCGCTAACGAAGATGGCTCTTTCAAGTCCATTGATGAACTAAAGGCACTCTATGAAGGCGCAGGTGTTGATCTTAAGAAAGACACAATTGCTTATTGCCGCATCGGCGAGCGCTCGGCACACTCATGGTTCGTATTGCATGAGCTTCTTGGCGTTAAGAATGTCAGTAACTATGACGGTTCTTGGACTGAGTATGGCTCACTTGTTGGGGTTCCAGTTTCGGTTGGCGACGAACCAGGCACCGCATGAGTGGTTGCGGCGCAGTAGTCGGTGGCGTCTCGCTAGACAACATCGACATATCAACACAGGCTGTTATCCAAGGTGTAATCACATCCGGAAACGTTCCAGCCAGTGTTGGTTATGCCCGCTTACTTGATCGAAATGATGAGTTCGTGGCTGAAGTTCCAATTTCAAAGCAAGGTGAGTTTAGATTTTTCACAGTCGCTGGTGACTGGACCGTGGTTGCGTTGATTCCTGGTGCGAACGGTCGCACTCAAGTTCAAGTAACACTTGGCAACGTTCTGGATGTAGACATTTCATTGAGTTAATAGAACTAAAAAACAAAGGCTGGCTTTTACTTGAAAGCCAGCCTTTGTTTTGAAAACTTACTTTCCTTCTGGAATCAAATTTTGATAATCAACTTTGATGCAACGATCCATGACTACTTTCATGCCTGCATCCATTGCTAGTTTGGCAACATCTTGATTTTCAATTCCGAGTTGCATCCACCAAGTTTTTCCGCTGGCTGAGTCAGCAATGGCTGGGAATTCAGTGGCAAAAACGGCTGGCATATCTTCGCCCTTACGAAACACATCAATGATGTCTGGGACAACCGGCAAATCTGCTAGGGACTTGTAAACCGGCTGACCCAATATCTCGGCAGTGACTGTGGGGTTGATCAAATACACATCAAAATGTGTCTGCTCAATTAGATAGGCAGCAACTTGGTGGCTTGCGCGATCCGGCTTACTGGACACACCGATGACAGCCACTGAGGAAGCATTTTCCAAAATAGATTTGATCTCTGTGTTGTTCATGATGTCCTTGTCCTTCGGCTTGGCTACTTACTTGAGAATACTGGGCGGATAGACTTAGAAACATGGCTGAGACGTTTTATACCGGATTGCTGGTTGTGGCTTCACTTTCCATTACTGGCTATGCGTCATACATGGTGTACAAACTTTTTAAGGGTCAGGCATGAGCACGAAATTGCATCCAGACTTAGCTCCACTTTCTTGGCTCGTCGGCACGTGGGTTGGCGTAGGTGTTGTTGGCTATCCAAGTATGGAATCTGACATTCAAGTAGGTCAGGAACTCAGCATTCATTCCGATGGCCGACCATTTTTGATTCACTGGTCTCGTACTTGGGAACTAGACGATGAAGGCGAACGAGTTCGCCCACTTGCTTTAGAGAGTGGGTTTTGGCGTCCGCGACCAGACAACGAAGTTGAATTATTGCTAGCTCATCCAACTGGATTCTTGGAGTCATGGTTTGGCAAAGTGATAATTACTGGTTTGGAAAATGCCCAAATCACAGGCGCCCGTGTCGAACTGAAAACCGACGCTATTTTGCGAACTGCATCTGCGAAGCAAGTTGATTCTGGCGAACGAATTTATGGACTCGTCGATGGCAACATCGGGTGGGTTTATGACATGGCAGCTGAAGGGCACACAATGAAGTCACATGCATCATTCCATCTCACAAAGGCGATAGCACCATGAGCAATGAATGGGATGACGTACTTCGCGATCAAGGTTACCGAATTACCCCACAACGCCAACTTGT
>CANLIF010000042.1 GCA_947491175.1 Actinomycetota bacterium | reverse complement strand
GACGACAGCACCTGCCGCCAGGAAGTTGAAGACTTCATCGCTGGTAAGTAACTGCTAGCACCGTTGCGCAACGGGTGTAAACAAAAGCGGCCTCCATTATCAAGGGCTCCTAGTCCAACTAGGAGCCCTTGGTTTTTTTCAACTTACGCATTGGTATTCCCATAAGTTTGGGCAACTAGAGGTAGCGTGATTTACGTGAATCGACCAAGTGTTAAATCGTTGTCAGTCTTACGACATGTCAATTCACGTGAACTGCTTGCGGTAAGAATTTTTGGACAAGCCGGTGATGGTTTACTACAAACCGCATTAGCCACATTTGTGTTATTTTCTCCGCAACGAGAATCAGATCCTCGAAAAATCGCATTGGCGTTTGGCATATTACTTTTGCCTTACTCGGTAGTTGCTCCCTTTGTCGGTGTCTTTATTGATCGCTGGTCCCGTCGAACGATTTTGATTCGTGCTAACTTGGTTCGGGTCGTTACCATGATTGCAATTGCGGTAGTTATTACTGGGAATTCAGCTAACACAGTACTTGCGGTTTTGGTTTTGATAAGTCTTGGCGTAAATCGATTTGTGCAGGCTGCGTTATCCGCATCACTTCCACATGTGGTTGACGGTGACGACCTGGTTCCAGCAAACGCACTTTTCCCCACATTAGGAACGACAGCTGCGTCATTGGCTGCTGCTCTTGGGATTGCTACTCAAAATGTTCTAACTAACTCAGATTCGGTCAATGCGGGTTTAGTTATTTTGGGCTCAGTATGTGCTGGCATAGCTTCACTGATAGCAATTCGAATTACCCCAAAAGATGTTCTGGGTCCCTATTTAGTTGAATCTGCAATGCGTGACGAGCTTAGAAATGCGTTGTCTGGCCTAGTCGCTGGATTCAGATACATGGTGAGATCCGGACGAGCCTTTAGCAGCATGGCTGCAGTTTCATTTCAAAGATGGGCATTTGGAGCCTTAACGATTCATGCACTTTTACTTTCTCGTAATTCTTGGAATCCTGATTCGAACGCAGATCAGGCAGTCTTAGATTTTGGTCTTTGCGCTGGATCTGCTGCTGTCGGCGCATTTACTGCAGCCATCCTAAGTACTGTCTTGCTCAGCGGCCGAGCGAATGGATCCAAATCTGAAGTCACGCCACAACGGCAAGCGCAGTTAATTACTGCGATGACTATCGCTGTTAGCGCTTGCATCTTTATAAGTTTTGTAGGTTACCAAGTGGGCACTTTGGTAGCTGTTTGCGCCACTGCTGCTTCGTTAAGTTTTGCCGGGCAATTGTTGAAAATTAATGCCGACACAACAATTCAGCGAACCATTGATGATGCGCACCGCGGCCGAGTTTTTTCAATCTTTGACATGATGATCAACATCTCTTTGATTTTGGGAATAACTACTTACGCCCTGATCGAGGGGATCCGGGAAAACGTTAATGTTGGCTCGGCATATACCGTTGTTTTGCTAAGTTGCAGTGCTGGGTTGGCTTTTTTCTTACTTGGCAAATACCGCGCCAAGAGCAGTTCGCTTTAGCTTTGAGAATTCCACCACGCAGTTAGGCGTTCGATAGCCTGCTCTCTTGTCAAAGGTCCTTCATCTAACCGGACCTCTAATAAGTAGTTGTACGCTTTTCCGACCATCGGACCAGAAGGTACCTTCAAAATTGTCATAATGTCATTGCCGTCTAAGTCAGGTCGGATTGAATTCAATTCTTCCTGCTGCGCCAGGATCGCAATTCGATCTTCAAGGTCGTCATAAGTAGCTGCAAGAATTGCTGCGCGCCTGGGATTTCTTGTAGTGCAATCGGCTCGCGTTAACTTATGAAGTCGAACTAACTCTTCACCGGCATCTCTTACATACCTGCGCACTGCCGAGTCCGTCCATTGCCCTTGTCCATATCCATGAAACCGAAGATGGAGTTCCGTCAATTTGCAGACCGCATCAATCACATCACTTGGGTACCGAAGTGCAACTAATCGTTTGCGAGCAATTTTTGCGCCAACCACTTCATGATGATGAAAACTAACTCCCCCTCCAGATTCAAATCTGCGGGTTTTTGGCTTACCAATATCGTGCAGCAGCGCAGCTAAGCGTAAAACTAGGTCTGGCTCACATTTAGGTTCATGATTGGTCTCCAAGCCAATGGCTTGTTGCAACACAATCAAACTGTGTTCATAAACGTCTTTATGCTTATGGTGCTCATCAATTTCAAGTTGTAAGGCAGGAAGTTCGGGAATTACATACTCAGCAAGTTTTGTGCCTTCAAGGATTTCAAGCCCAACACTTGGATAATCGCCCATTATCAATTTGCTGAATTCATCTCTGACTCGTTCAGCTGACACAATTTTTATTCGATCCGACATTTCCGTTGCAGCCAAAAGTACGTCTACGACAGGTGTGAAGCCTAATTGGCTAGCAAATCTTGCCGCTCGCATCATGCGCAATGGGTCATCTGAAAAAGATAATTCTGGTTCTCGCGGCGTACGAATCACGCGCTTACTTAAATCTTCAACTCCACCAAATGGATCTACAAATGTAAGCTCTGGCAATCGCACTGCCATGGCATTAATTGTGAAATCACGGCGAATTAGATCCTCTTCTAGCGAAGTACCAAAACTCACTTCTGGCTTGCGGCTATCGTCACTGTAAATCTCGGAGCGATATGTAGTTATTTCTACTTGGAAATCTTTCCGGCGCGCGCCAACAGTGCCAAAGGCAATTCCAATATCCCAAACTGTGTCGGCCCAAGGTGTAACCAAGGTAAGTATTTGTTCCGGGTTGGCGTTAGTCGTGAAATCCAAGTCATTTATTTCGCGATTCAAAATTAAGTCACGTACTGGGCCGCCAACAATGGCGAACTCAAATCCTGCAGTTTTGAATAACTGGGCGAGTTCCATCACATCAGCCATCTGGCCAAGCGCAGCGGTTACCGCTTCGGTTGCGATTGCCTGCGCAGATGAGTTGTTCATAACGTGACCTAGCCTAGATGTATTAGCGAATAGTCCAATATTTGTAGGTATTCTTGGTTAGTGAGCCGCAATCAGGTATTCAGTTTTTCGCCAAAAAACAGGCGGATTCACTTAGCGCGCGCTCGGATCGGCTCACTTCTATTGTTACTAGCCATAGGGGTTGGGTGCCTAAGCGTGCCACTTGCACCTTCACAAGCGGCCGAAGCCGAATTGGTCAGTATCACTGGCTTAAACATCTCGACATTGAGTGATTTAGCTAGCGCCACGAGCAGTCGCCACGTAGTCCAAATCCAGGGAACGTTTACGAATAATACGGATGAAGCAATTTCTAGGCTTGAGTTAAACCTAGTTTCAACGCCAGCAATCAAAACCCGAAGCCAATTGGCAGAGTTGATTTCTGATCCAAAAATTTCAAGTGACTTGATCTCATCTGACTCCTTTGCTGTGTTGCGCAACATTTCACCTGGCTCCCAAAAGAACTGGCAGATTACTTTTATCGGAGAAGAAGTACTTGGCGTGAACGCATCTGGTGTGTATGCGTTTGGCGTGAAGCCAAATTTGACTGGAAATAATGAGGCCACAGTAATTACCACTCCGTGGTTCTTTAATGCAGACATTAAGCCAACAAATGTGGCATTTGTTATTCCACTAACTACGCTGAATGATCATCTGGCCAATGGCGAAGTTAAGGGCCAATCGCGTGATCTAGCTGAGGCAAAACGATTAACGAATCTAATTTTGAATCAACCTGATTCGAAAGTTTCCTGGCTACAAGATTCCGCATTAAGTACTTGGGTAAGCCAACTGGCTGCAAGCACTGATTCAGATATTCCGACAAAGCTTGGTGGTGCAATTGATGGGTTAGAGTCGGCTGGCTTCTTGCCTTTTGGCAGTGCGGATTTAACTGCTTTATCTGTAGCTGATCAGCAACGTGACTTGCTAGACGCAATCAATCTCACGCGCTCAATCGTTGGGGGCCAACCAGTCTTTTATGCTCCGGCACAAGGTATTGCGGATAGTAAAACTGTTTCACTACTCAGCAATGAAAGTATCCGCACGATTGTTTCGAATGAGTTCTTGCGCGGTAATGCGCGAGTGACCACACCTGCAGTGGCAACTTTGGACTCCAATCCCGTTTTAGTTCATGACCTTGCCACCTCATCATGTTTGATTGGCTCGAATGAAAGTGCTACCGCGTTCTTCAAAGCCGTTACCTGTGTCAAAAGTGAGATCGGCATGATGACGGCAGAGTCGCCACAAAAGTCTCGTTCCATAATCATCCTTGCACCAACATCTTGGAAAGTTTCCAGCGATCGACTTTCAAAACTTATTGCAAATTTAAATGAGCACAATTGGATGCAACTTGCCGAATTAGATCTGATTGCCGCGTCGAAGCCAACTCAAAACTACGCATCGTCAGTTAGGGATGATCAAAATCAGTTAGCCCGTCAGACGATTCGCCAGGCGGACAAGTTAAGCACCCAGACCAAAACCTTTTCCTCGGTGTTTGTTGACGAAGAATTAGTCGCTGGGTTCAATGCTTCGCGCATTTTGGGCTTTTCGGAGCATTGGGGATCCAATGGAAATGCCACTGAGTACCTGACAGAAAACATTGTGTTAGTTGATACTTACCTCAACGCGATAAGTATTCAGGGGTCATCGCGAATCACAACTCCTACGGAAAATACCAAGATCCCAATCACAATAGTGAACGAGAGTGAACATGATGTTTCCGTAAGCATCAAGCTGACAAGCACGGCTACCTCTCGCTTCTCTGCGGTGTCTACTGAGTTAATTCAAGTAGGCAGTGGACAGCGAATTACAGTTCCAGTTGCTATTACCTTGATTGGCGCAGGTGTTGTTGATGTGCAGGCAGTGTTAGTCGCTCCTAATGGCGAGCGCTTTGGTGAGGTGAAAAAAATGCAAATCTCTTCAGCCGCTTACAGCCAGTTCGCCCGTACTCTGGTGTGGGGAGCCTTTGGACTGCTAGTGCTGTTGGCCCTTAGTAATTTTGTTAAACGGCGAAAAGACCAGCGGCAACTGAAGGTTCTGGGAAGTTAATTCACGAATAGGTGGTTTGAGAAGACAGTGTCATCATTCATCGGACAAACCTCAGGGATGGCCGCAGGCACGCTCGCTAGCCGGATTACCGGGGTTTTTCGGGACATTGCTTTAGTAGCCGCTATCGGAACTGGAATCTTTTCAGACACCTACTCCGTTGCAAACAGTATTCCAAACATTATTTACATTCTTATCGCTGGTGGCGCAATTAATGCTGTTTTCATTCCTGCACTTGTTAGACACATGGAAGACGATGCGGATCAAGGAAAGCAATTTACTGATCAACTGTTGACTCTGGTTGCAATAGTTCTAATTGCCATCGTATTAATTACGGTGTTGATAGCTGGATTAATAGTGCACCTGTACGCAACCAAACTATGGAGTCCAGCAGAATTTGAAGTTGCAACTATGTTTGCGCGCTGGTGTTTACCTCAAATATTCTTTTATGGGTTGTACACACTTGCATCACAAATTCTAAATTCGCGTAACTCATTTTCGTTGCCAATGTACGCACCAATCATCAACAACGTGATTGTGATTGCAACTGCTGCAATATTTGTTTCAGCAATGTCTGGGATACCAACAGCTGATTCGGTAACAGCTACACAAATTAATCTCCTTGGATTAGGAACCACTCTTGGCGTGATGGCTCAAGCCTTGATTTTGATTCCCGCGCTTCACAAAACTGGATATAGTTTCCGGCCAAATTTTCAATTTAGAAATGTTGGTAACGCCAAGGTTGCAAACTTGGCGAAGTGGACGATCGGCTTTGTGTTAGTAAATCAAATAACATTTTTGTTGGTTTCGAATTTAACTACTTTGGCAAATGTTTTGGTTTCTGGAGACCCAAATGCTGTCGCGGTCGGATTTACTTCCTACCAAAAAGGTCAGCTCATGATGATGTTGCCACATTCAATCATCACGGTCTCAATCATCACGGCGCTACTGCCTCGCTTAAGTAGGCAGGCTCACGATAAAGATCTAGGTGCATTCGGCGGCGAATTATCTGCATCTCTGAGATTGGTCTCGGCACTGATTATTCCCAGTGCGATCTTTTTGCTTGCTGCCGGTCCCTGGCTTGGTTCATTGCTTTACGGATACGGAGCTTCATCTGCAGCCCAAGGCGCTGCGCTTGGTAGCGTTGCATCCATGTTTGCCCTCGGGCTACCGGCATTTTCGTTGTTTTACGTATTACTGCGGAGTTACTACGCCCAAGAAAATACCAAAACCCCGTTCTTGATCAATCTGGGCTTCAATGGATTGCATATAATCATAGGTTTTGCCCTGTTTTCCGTTTTGCCAAAGGGGTTACAGGTGGCTGGCTTAGCCCTGGGTTATTCGATCGCTTACGTGATCACCTGCGCCCTGACTTGGCAAAGAGTTGGTAAGCGAGTGCCTGAGATCCGCAAAAATGGTCATTTGCGCCTGCTAGTCAGAGTCACCGCTGCCAGCATATTTGCTGCGCTTGTGTCATACCTGTTAGTTCGAGTCACAGTTACTAATCAGGCTGACTTATCTACTCTGCGCGTTGCCGCTGCGATTGGAATTTTCACAGTTTCGTTTTCGCTGATCTATCTTGGGTTGGCGAAGATATTGCGCATCTCTGAAGTCTCAGCGGTGCTTGCATTAGCGCGCCGAAAATAGACAACTAAACTGCAATTATGAGTGGCGTAAATGACCGGGTCTTTGATGGTCGATACGCATTGGATGTTCAAGTATCTAGCTCACTAAGTTCACCAATCTGGCGCGCTATGGATTTATCTTTAAAGCGTTGGGTGAACTTGATTCTGTTACCTACATCAGATCTTCGCAGCGTTAAGTTATTGCAAGAGTGCCAAAATGCTGCAGCAAATGATCGACGTGATGTGGTTTCGATTTTAGATGTTATTTCGGACGGCAAAATTTCAAGTGGGGAAGCTACAGATTTGCCTGACCGCTACGTTGGAATTGTCACTGAGTGGTTGGAGGGTGAAACTCTAGATCGAATCATCATTCGGCGCGGTGAGGTCTTTCCAATTGATCAAGCGATGAAGCAAATTGGAATTATTGCCAACACTTTGATGCATGCACACTCCTTAAATGTTTTTCATCGCCGCCTTCGACCGCACAACGTTATTTTTTCGCAAGGTCAAGAAGTAAGACTTGCTGGTTTTGGTGTTGACTCGGCCCTCTTGGGACCAGACTCAAGTGATGGAGTTTCCCAAGACATAACGGGTGTCGGTCAATTACTTTTCGTAATGATCACTGGAATGTGGCCACTCGGTAGTGTCGATTCTCTTCCCGCTGCATTTGGCAGTGGCGAAACCGGCTTGGTTGTGCCAAGTCAAGTCCATGGTGGGGTTCGGCCTTACCTTGATCGGTTGTATCAACAAACTCAAGACGGCACCTTTTCATCCATGCGCCAATTGCTAGATGCATTATCCGTTGGTGAAGCAGAAGAGTCAGAAAGTCTGCAAAACCGCGTGTCGCGATTGACTTCGACTTCGGTGACTTGGACTCCTCCGCAATCTGTGCAGCCACGAAGATTACGATCCACGCTGATTGCTGGGTTATCGGTTTTTATTTTTGGCTGGCTGGGTTGGCAACTTTTAACGAGTAATTTTTACAGATCAGATTCTGGCATTACCAGTTTGGAATCCCCGTTACCAAGTGCTGAAGTCTCCCAGGCAACCGGTGAAATCGCACCGGTTGAAACTCTTACTATTTATGACCCGCTGGGGGATAACACCGAAAATGAAGAGCAGGTTTTGCTTGCTGTCGATGGTGACGAAGAAACTGCTTGGACGACCGACAGTTATCGAAAAGCTGACATGTCAGGCAAAGCCGGAGTTGGTTTGATACTGGATCTAGGGTCTGTGCAAGATGTGTATGAGGTCGAGGTCGAGTTCATATCCTCTGGTCACTCAGGTGAAATTTATGTCATGAACTCAAGTAAGCCCGATTTTGCAACTGAAGCTAAGTTCGGTGATGTTAATCCCGATGACACCTCTAACACGGTCTCAGTTTCCAAGGGGGTTTCTGGCAGGTACGTTTTGATTTGGCTCACGCCAGATATGCCTAAATCTGAGTCTGGTGAATTCCAGGGCGGAATTTCAGAAATCAAAGTCCGACTCTAGCTACCTTTTCAATAGCTTCAAAGTGTCAGACGGCACATGGCTGTGGCTGTGCGGTCCTCTTTAAGTTAGTAAAGTTGGACAGGTACATTCTTAAACTTGAGCTTGCTAAGGAAATCAAATGTCACAAGACATAAATGACGTAATCATCATCGGTTCTGGACCGGCTGGATACACCGCAGCAATTTACGCTGCTCGCGCGCAACTTAAACCAATCGTTTTTGAAGGCGCTGTTACCGCAGGCGGGGCATTGATGAACACCACTGAAGTTGAAAACTTTCCTGGGTTTGAAGATGGAATCATGGGCCCTGCACTAATGGAAAACATGCGGGCGCAAGCTGTGAGGTTCGGCGCAAATCTGATTACTGATGATGTGATGGTAGCTAATTTAACTGGCGATGTGAAAACAGTTGTTGATGGTGAAGGCCGGGAATACAAAGCTCATTCCATAATTTTGGCAACTGGTTCAAGTTACCGGGAACTTGGAATTGATAATGAGAAGCGACTTTCCGGACACGGAGTTTCATGGTGCGCAACTTGCGATGGGTTCTTCTTCCGAGACCAGGACATTGCTGTTGTAGGTGGTGGTGACTCGGCGGTTGAAGAAGCAACTTTCTTAACGCGATTTGCAAAGAGTGTCACCATGATTCACCGCAGGGATGAATTACGTGCCAGCAAAATCATGGCTGAGCGCGCACACAATGATCCCAAGATTCATTTTGCGTGGAACAGTGAAGTTAGTGAATTGCATGGCGATGCAAAATTATCTGGTGTTACGATTCGCGACATTAACACGGGTGACACTCGCGAGCTTGCTGTCACTGGTTTATTCGTGGCCATTGGACACGACCCACGCTCCGAACTTCTTAAGGGACAAGTTGATCTAGACCCAGCGGGTTATGTGCTAACTGGCGTCGGAACAACTGCTACCAACCTTTCCGGGGTTTTTGCCTGCGGCGACTTGGTTGACCATACCTACCGTCAAGCCATCACAGCTGCTGGAACTGGTTGCAGCGCCGCACTTGATGCCGAACGCTTTTTGTCCAGTCTGCACAGTAAGTAACTACCGACTTATTCAATAAAACAAGGGGTTAAACGCTAACCACTTATGCTTGATCCACTAGTAAAAATAGGAGTAATAATGGGCGCAACTGCAGCCGTAACAGATGCATCGTTTGCTAACGATGTATTGATGAGTGACAAACCAGTACTGGTTGATTTTTGGGCTGAATGGTGTGGCCCATGCAAAATGATTGGTCCAATTCTGGAAGAGATTGCCGCTGCTCATGGTGACAAACTAACAATTTTGAAGTTGAACGTAGATGAGAATCCTGCCACCGCTGCTAACTACGGGGTATCTTCAATTCCAACAATGAACGTTTATCAAAATGGCGAAATCGTTAAGCAGATTATTGGGGCAAAGCCAAAAGCTGCGCTGCTAGCAGATCTTGCTGAGTTCATTTAAATAACTAATGACAGTGACGATCCTGCGGCACGGCGATCAAGGGCCGGCAGTAACAGAGGTTCGTGATCGGTTAGTGCGTCTCGGGCTACTTAGTTCAAACGCCAGTGCAGTAGCAGATGTTTTTGATGACATATTGCTTGCTGCGCTGCGTTACTTCCAACAAACCCGTGGTTTAACCGTTGATGGGTTGGTTGGTCCTCGAACTTTTCGCAGGCTCGAAGAAGCGCGCTGGAAAATTGGCGATCGGGTTTTAAGTTTTTCTCCAGGCCGTGTCATTCATGGTGAAGATGTTGCTCAATTACAACAACGATTAATTGAACTGGGTTTTGCACTAGATCGTGTTGACGGGATATTTGCAAAAAGCACCGATTCGGCCGTACGTGAATTCCAGCGCAATACCGGTTTAGACGTTGACGGAATTTGTGGTCCAGCATTTTTTCGGGCATTTCAAAGATTGGCTCGCACTATTGCAGGTGGCAGCCAAGAACACTTACGCGAACTCTCTACCGTTGCGAATTTTGGAAGAACTCG
>CANLIF010000041.1 GCA_947491175.1 Actinomycetota bacterium | reverse complement strand
GCATGATCCACAATCGGCTCAGGGTAGCCATGATCAAAAGCGCCAGGAACATTCCACGGTTCGTGAACTGCGCCACCTGGAATGTGGGCAAGTTCTGGAATGTACTTGCGAACGTATTCACCGTTTGGATCAAACTTGATGCCTTGCCCGATTGGATTGAAGACTCGGTAATACGGTGAGGCATCTGTGCCACAACCTGCAGTCCATTGCCAGCCGTGACTGTTGCTGGCAAGATCGCCATCGAGTAACCAGTCAAAGAAGTAGTTCGCCCCGCGTTGCCATTCGATGTGTAGGTCTTTCAGTAAGAACGAAGCCACCACCATTCGCACTCGGTTATGCATCCAACCCTCGGTGCGTAATTGGCGCATGCCCGCATCGACAAACGGATAACCGGTTCGTCCTTCACACCAAGCTGCAAACTTTTCATCGGCGTCTTTGCCAGTGTCATATTTCATTTGGGCATAAAGCGGATTGAAGTAATCCGTAATTGTGTCGGGGCGCTGGAAGGCAACTTCAGCATAAAACTCTCGCCATGCAATTTCTTTACGGAAGACTTCATGACCTTCGCTATCACCGAGTTTGGCCAGCAAAGTGCGGGGATGAATCTCGCCCCACTTCAAGGCAACACTTAACTTTGAAGTTCCAGCTAGATCTGGACGGTTGCGATCATCTGCATAGTTTTCAATTGGCCCAGCCAAGAAAGCATCAAATAATTCCAGAGCAGCAGCTTCACCAGCGCGTGGCACTAAAACCCCGCGGGTGTCAGGACGTTCGGGATACCCATCGCAAGTATCAACACCGATCCAGTTCGGTGCTTTTGCTGGATCAGCCGCTGGTGCGCGCCAACCGTGAATCATCCAACGCTTATAGAAAGGCGTGTAGACCTTGTAGTAAGTTCCGTTATCTTTAGCTACTCGTCCTGGCGCAACGGCATAACCTGAACCGGTCTTGACAAACTCAATTCCACTAGCAGCCAAAGTCTCAGCAATCGCGTTATCGCGAGCAATTCCATATCCCGAATAGTCAGCTGCGCAGTGAACTGCGCTGGCCCCAAACTCTTTGGCGATTGCCGGAATCACGTCTTGGGCTTTACCGTGACGGAGCACTAAGTTGCCACCCAATGAATCATCTAAGCTACGCAGGGAATCGATCAGGTAAGCCTGCTTGGCAGGGCCCCACGTTGGCCAAAGCATCGGGTCAATCAACACGACTGCCACGACATTGCCGTCGCCATCGGCCCAAGCACCCTCGATGGAGTCAACCAGAGCAGGGTTGTCATGGATCCGCAGATCTCGCCTAAACCACAAAACTCTGGACATGTCCCTAAGTTATCTGGTGCGCTTGACGATTGCATCACCAGAGGTGAAACGGATTACTGGCCTTCAGATCTGGTTGCTAACTAGTGCGGTGATGACAGGGCATCCAAATGGTGTTGAACCATTTGACCCACCCATTCCTGAGTTGGTGTCAGCGCACGCCAATTCAGGACGCTGGCAGCATGGCTGGGATCCACACGAATTGATTTACTTTCACCTTGTCGAACTAGCGAGCTTTCGGTTTTGACATAGTCTTGCCAGTTTCCAATGCCAACATACGTGAATGCATTTTCAAGAATTTCTAGCAAACTAGTAGACCTTCCTGATGCCAGGATTACTTCGCCAACATACTCGTGCTCTGCAATGGCAATCAGCCCAGTCACGATGTCATGAGCGCAGCTCCAATCCTTTTCAACATCTAGGTTTCCAAGGGGGAGTGAGTCCTGTAAGCCAAGTTTTATTCGGGCCACGCCATTGGCGATTTTCCCAGTCACAAAATCAGTGCTTCGCAAATATGATTCATGATTGGATAAAACTGCGTTCGTGGTTTTCAAACCCTTTGCACGCGAGTCAATCACCGCTTGGTATGCCAATGCTTTTGATTCAGCATAGGGAGATCTTGGTGCCAACAGACTTTTTTCTGTCATCACACCACTTGCGGCATCATAAATTTCAGTACTTGCAGCATGAACAAAAAGTGATTCTGGTGCATACTTCGAAACCGCAGTAAGCAAATTTTGTGTGCCACCAACGTTAACCGAGAAAGTTAACTCAGGATTTTGGATTGAAAAACTAACTGAAGTAATTCCAGCCAGATGCCAAATCACATCAGGATCAACTTCTTGAACAACTCTCAAAACTTCATCATGATCAGTAATGTCGAGCGCTGTGAGATTTCCGTTGTGTAGCGAATGACTTATTGGAATAACTTCACTTGAAAGATGAGTACCAAAAACTTCCCACCCGTTTTTTACCAGAGCTGCGCTCAGTAAGGTTCCATCTTGGCCTGCTACGCCAGTAATCAAAGCTCGCATTTCTTTATGTTCTATTTTTTAGATTCAATGCGAAGGTCATTTTCAACCATCATTGTTACTAATTGCTCAAAGGTCGTCTCAGTTTCCCAGCCAAGCACTGACTTGGCTTTTGCTGGATCCCCAATCAAAAGGTCAACTTCGGCAGGGCGCATGAATTCTGCCGATTGCTCGACATACTTTTCCCAATCCGATATTCCAGCAATTTGAAACGCTAGTTGCACAAGTTCCCGAACTGATTTAGTTTTGCCAGTTGAGATTACGTAGTCGTCAGCAACTTCTTGCTGCAACATCAACCACATGGCCTTGACGTAGTCACCCGCAAAGCCCCAGTCGCGCTGAGCGTCTAAATTACCCATGACTAACTTGTCTTGTTTCCCAGTAGCAATTCGAGCCACAGATTGACTGACTTTACGAGTCACAAATTCAGGGCCACGTCGCGGTGATTCGTGATTAAACAAAATTCCCGAGCTGGCATGAAAATTGTAGGATTCTCGATAATTGATAGTCATGTAGTGACCAAACACTTTTGCCACACCGTATGGACTGCGTGGCCAAAGCAAAGTATTTTCCCGTTGTGGCACTTCTTGAACTTTGCCAAACATCTCAGAACTTGATGCCTGATAGAACTTAGGTTTAGTGGAACCATGCGCAGTATTAATGCGGATAGCTTCCAACATGTTCAGCACACCAAGGGCAGTAATCTGCGAAGTTAGATGAGCTTGATCCCAGGAGTATGCGACATAGGAAATCGCGCCAAGGTTGTAAACCTCATCTGGCTCAGCGGTATCAAGAGCGCGAAACAAACTTGCACTATCGCTAAGGTCTCCGTTTATAAGGTTCACGCCAGGTAGTTCACGACGAACCATGTCTTCCTTGGGATTATTTTGCCCTCGGATTAACCCATGAACTTCGTAACCCTTTTCCAAAAGCAATTCACCAAGATAAAAGCCGTCCTGGCCGGTGATTCCGGTGATTAGTGCTGATGGCATCAAAGACCCCTAGAAAGATGACTGACTTAGTACAACTACCTTACTAAGCGGATTTTTTACCTATGTTCATTGAACTTTAAGTTACGTAACGAGTGGCCCCGGCATGATTCGAACATGCGGCACATGGTTTAGGAAACCACTGCTCTATCCCCTGAGCTACGGGGCCAAGTAAGTGGAATCCTACTAGCACTGGGCGAGCGGAAATAGTTAATGAAATTGGACTATGGAATGGCT
The DNA here is from genome assembly GCA_947491175.1 of Actinomycetota bacterium. Classification (GTDB taxonomy): domain Bacteria; phylum Actinomycetota; class Actinomycetes; order S36-B12; family UBA5976; genus UBA5976. The sequence continues at coordinate 6,582 of CANLIF010000041.1, read as the reverse complement.
AATGAAATAAACCACTAAACCTGATGTAGTTCACGTACTCAAAATATGCCGGCTAGTTAATCGTCGGTTGGTAGCTCTGTGGGTTGTAGGCGGCTAATTGCAGAATTTCATCAACGATTTGTTGATCGATGCTTCCAGGCTCAAATAAATAATCCTGTGGGCCGAAAATCGCAATTATGTTTCCATCGCTACTAATAACTTGATTTCCAACTTCTTGAGGTCCATTCATATTATTTTGAAAATCTGTATAGACAGCCTCGGGCATATACTGGACTGAAAAAACAGGTTGTGGGTCAGGGCCACCAGGCAATGGCGTGTAATAAACGCTTACTACAGCGAGGATTCCCACCGAGGCGTTGTAGGCAGCAGCATCTGCGGTCGTCTGGACTGTGCTCAGTTGTGACATCCAGTCAGGTAAGTTCTGGCCCGTCGCATCCAATGGAGCAAAGAAAAATGGAACAGGATCTAAATCAAGTCCTTGCTGTGCAACAGGACTTGACATTGATGGGCTTGGGATTATCGAAGGGGAAACAGACGTTCCCGGTGTGCTTGGTGAAGCGACAGGGGTATTGCCGCCAGATGAACAGGAACTAACCAAAGCGGCTACGAGAGCGATAGGTAATACATAAACGGTTTTCATGATAAGTATTGTAAGCAACTGCTTGTAAAATTCATAGGTTTTGAAGTGAAATTAACCTAGATTTATATAGAAATTAAGACAATCTCTATTGAGCCAATTAACCACGGGTTTTGAGTTCCTGCGATCATTTTCGTTGCGAATAAACAGAAACCCTCAAGGCCATGGACGACTATAGATCCTCAAGCATTGCCGGTGAAGACTTCCCAACCTTGACAAATTCGGAGTAGGCATCGACGACTGACTGGGGGTCAGAGTGCAATTTAATTTGGCCTTTATCCAGCCAGATTGCGTCGTTACATAAATCAAGAATTGAATTCAATCCATGTGAAACCAACACGAGGGTTCGGGCTGACTTCATTAGCTCATGCATCTTCTCTTGCGCCTTTGCTTTAAATTTGGCATCACCGGCAGATAGTGCTTCATCAATCAACAAAATATCTGGGTTCATATGTACCGCAACACTGAAAGCTAAGCGCTGACTCATGCCGGAAGAATATGTCTTGGTCGGTAAATCTATAAAGTCACCAATCTCAGCAAAGTCAATGATTTCTTTACGCTTTTCTGCAACTTCGTCTCTAGTCATGCCACTAGCTAAGCCAGCAAGCAAAATATTTTCAGTACCAGATAGTTCTGTGTTAAATGCAACTCCGAGTGCAAGTAAAGTACTGATTTTGCCGTGGACTTCAATTCTTCCTGAAGTTGGCGGCATGATGCCGGTCAAGGTGCGAAGCAAACTTGATTTACCCGCACCATTTTGGCCAATCACACCAAGCACTGTTCCGTGTGGAATTTCAAAATTTACGTCTTTTAGCGCTTCCACAGTGTGAACATTTCGTTCTTTATGTCGAATGTCCCGCAGGGCTGAGCGAAGCGTTTGGTTTTTAGTGAAGGTAGTGCGGTAAGTCAAACTTAAGTTTGTAACTCTAATTGCACAGTCTTGAGTCTTCTCTTTTTCAAGTTTCGGCGCTCTTGAATCATCCTGATCTGCGTCATCAAATTCGGACAGCGAACTCACGCTCCCTAGATAAGAAAACAAACGTGCCAAGGAAAAACGTTCCCAGACTCCAAATCAAGCCAGATACCCAAAGTGAAGTGTCAGGAACTCCGCCGCGCACTAACGCTTCGCCCCAGGCACCAAACATGCCAAATAGGGGATTCACATACTTTAAAAATTCCAAATTTTCTGGAACTGTATCTGCGTAATACAGGACCGGGGTTGCGTACAGAAAGATTCGACTCAAATACGGAAGAAAAGACCTTAGGTCTCGGAAATAGATTTGGAGGGTAGCCAATAAAGTTGCGACACCTATGGCGAATATAAAAATCATAAGGAATGCAGGAATTGCGTATAACTGATTAAGGCTAACTGGTTGCTTGGTAATCAAATGGAAAGCAAAGTAGACAACAATCGAAGGTAAGAATCTATAAAGTGCGATCAATACCGACGAAATCGGAAGAATCAAGCGAGGAAATGATCGATTAATTACCAGTTTTCCAACTCCGAGTACACTTTTGGAGCCGTTAATCATGGACTGAGAAAAGAATTGATAAGCGAACAATCCAGCAAGTAGATGTGCCATGTAGTCAGTACCGCTATGTGCGCCTTTTGAAATAATTGATACCAAAACAAAGTAAACAGATCCCAAGAAAAGGGGATTGATTACAAGCCACATCCGACCAAAAAAAGTAGAAGCTTCTTGGGATCGCAAGTTAGCTTTTGAAAGTTCTAATGCGAATTCGCGTCGCGCCCAAATATCGCGAAAATAGCTAGGAAGATTAGGCAAACCTGCCTTAAAGGGCTCGTGAATTAGAACTTCTACAGTGCCAGAATTAGCGGACTTCTTATCTGGCTTGTTCACATTTAAACCCTATCATCTTACGATTGTGAACCTTTGGTATTACTTCGCAAGCAGTTTTTCGTAAACCTCTTGAACGATTTTGGCGTTTTTACTCCAAGTGCGATTTTCTAGCACCCAAGTCCGCCCAGCAGCACCATAGTTCCGAGTTTGTTCTGGATTATCTAGCATGTCTGTTATTACAGTTGCCAAACTGTGGAAGGAGCCCTTATCAAACACTCGACCTGTAAATCCGTCCTGGACAATTTCGGTTAATGCAGCGCAACTACTAACTATGCATGCCTTTTCCATTGCCATTGCTTCGAACGGCTTTAGGGGAGAGACCATTTCACAAACTGGAAGGGGCAACCTTGGAAACGGAGCGATATCTATTAGTGAGTAGTACTCCTCAACTTCTGAATGTGGAACTCGTCCAGTGAAGTTTACTATTTCACCAAGACCAAGTTCCTTAGCCAAATTAATCAAATTCTCGTGTTCGACTCCGGAGCCAACAATCAAAACCCTAAAGTCGTCCCGAACTTCTGCTAACTGCGCCGCAGCTTGCAGAAGCAGATCAAGTCCTTCATAGGCAAGAAGTGAACCAACGTATCCGATGACAGTTTTACCTTCATAGCCGAATTTCTTTTCAAGTTCTAGATTTCTAGGAATTGGAAAAAAGCGAGTTTCGTCAACCGCATTGGGCAAGAGAGTAATTTTGTCTGCAGGCACTCCTCGTCGCACAAGCTCATCCCGTAAGGCACCAGTTAATGCGAAAACATGGCTCGCCTGCAGCGCGGCCTGAGTTTCGAGTTTTACATAAAACCGATACGACATAGAAAATTCGTATCCTGGTGTGGCAGAGCGACGTGTCACTTCCCAAAGTCCGCGAACTTCATAAACACTAGGGACACCCACTTGCGCCGCAAGATGTGTTGCGGCTAGCCCATTCCAATAGTTGGATGCGGCATGAATGATCTCAGGCTTTATTGACTGAACAAAAGATGCACTTCGTTCGCAGTACCGACTTATGAAATTGAAGGTGCCGGAAATTTGCCCAACTTTACGTCCAAGCCGGTTATAGGTGACAGTATCAATGACTTCCTTGGCCGAAATGCCTTGGGTTTTTGTAACATCGTGCCGATCAAATGGGTATCCGAGTCTGGTGATACCTTCAACGTTCCAGCCATTCGAATTTAAAGATTTTATAATGGCATGTGATCGAGTGGCATAACCTTGGGAATCCCAAGGAAGTGAGTTATGCAGGAAATAAACCGCCTTGCGTTTTATGGGCGAGTACGTGTTTAAGCCTGGTGTGTCAGGTAACGAAAGGCCATGTTTTGTCACTGGAACTTGAGAATTTTTAGGATTACCTTCGGTAATTCTGATTGATCCGGACAACATACTCGGGGAACGCATTACGGTCTCGGCATGGCGGAGCGCAGAAACATCTTTCGTTATCTTCAGCCAATAAATCCAGAGCGCTAATTCTGATTGCAATTTCGGCCTAGGTTTGGCTTCATCACCTGTCAACCAAGTCTCTAGATGCCCAAATCGGATTGCAGCAATTGACTTTATAAGATCATCTGAAATCTTAAAGTCAAGATCAGTCGCATGACTGGCAATTGCCAGAACTTCAGCACTTGGATTCCAATTAATTGGTGTGCCTCCTGAGAGCAAGCGTGCACTCAGCCATTGAGCTTGCGCACCGATCAAAATTTCGTTCCTTGATCGAGAACACCGGTTAAGGTGGTACTCAAATCCTTTTTGCATGGCATCAGTAACAGTTAGTCCTACATTGTGAACGGCATGCCATACAGTCCTAATAATGAATTCAAATTCTCGCTCCCCAATTTTTTTTGGAGAAACTAGTGCCTCTTCAAGTGTGTCAGAAAGTCGCTGGTAGTCTCCCTCCCAGAACAGCATGAACGTATCCTTTGTCCAACTTTTCATGCCAGATGGGCGCTTACCAGTTTTGCTCTCGTATATGCGCACTGCAAAATGTTTAAGTGGTTTAGGAAAAATTTTTAGCTGAGCGATACCGGAGGAAGCCCCGTATTCAAGTGTTCTGATCACTAATTCATTAATGCGAGAAGGTAATTGGAAACCGAAATTTAGGGGCATAGTTGGACTCCTTGTGAGGCGAAATTCAAAAAATCTAATCCTTTGCGAGGTGATGTAAGTAATCTGAAATTATTTTGGCAATTCGATGACCGGCGTGCCCATCCCAAAGCGGCGGATATATGGGATCACTATTTTTACCTACCAAAACCCTTTTTACTTCGGCGACCAAATCACTTGGTTCCACTAAACGATTCGTGCCGTGCGAAATCGTAATTGGCCGCTCGGTGTTTTTACGAAGAGTCAAACATGGCACATTTAGAATTGTGGTTTCTTCTTGCACGCCACCCGAATCCGTTATGACTGCTGTTGCATTACGCATCAAAGTTACGAAGTCTAAGTACCCCAGTGGATCTACCAGGTGAACATTATTTGATTGACCGAAGCCCAAAGATTCGAGTTGAGCGCGACCACGGGGATGCAGCGGGACAACTAGCGGGATCAATTCGGAGATTTCATTAAGTGCGTTAACGATGTCCCTAGACAATAATTCGTCGTCGACATTGCTTGGGCGATGCAAAGTAACGATTGCAAATTTCTCAGGAACTATAAAATGAAATTTACGTAAATCTAAAGTTGCCTTGTCCAAGTTTGCTAGAAGTGTGTCAATCATCGGATTGCCAACAAAGTGAATCTTGTCCGCATCCACACCTTCGTTAGCAAGATGGGCAATTGCATCAGGACTAGTTGCAAACAAAAGGTCAGAAAGTTGATCTGTGACTAACCGATTAACTTCTTCGGGCATGGACCGGTCAAAGCTTCGTAGCCCAGCTTCTACGTGGGCCACAGGTATTTGAAGCTTGGCAGCAACAAGTGAAGCGGCCACAGTTGAATTGATATCGCCATAAACGATTACAAGCGCTGGGGGATTGGCCAGGAACTCTTCTTCGAGCAAAATCATTGCTCGGGCAGTTTGTTCACCGTGTTTTCCAGAACCAACACCAAGATTTTGATCTGGACGCGGCAATTCAAGTTCGCGAAAGAATATCTCAGACATTTTGTCGTCATAATGCTGCCCGGTATGGATCAATCTTTGCTGGATTCCCAGAGCAGACAGCGCACGAATTACTGGCCCGGCTTTTGGAAAGTTTGGTCTTGCGCCAGTCACATGTGTAACGAAGTTAACAGACATGAATATTCCTTGCGCATCGGTGTAGGACTTACTAAGTCTACATCCACACCCACGGTAGACTAGTGAGCATGAGCGAATCATTAGTTATTGTTGGCCTTGGTTATGTAGGTTTGCCGTTAGCGCAAGCCGCGTGCTCCTCAGATTTAAGGGTCACTGGACTTGATTTAAATCAGGAAATCGTAGGTGGACTTAATAATGGCCTGTCTCACATTGATGATTTATCCAATTCTGACATTCAAACGATGCTGTCTCAGAATTTTTCTGCCACATCAGATTCCAGTTGCATTGCAAAAGCAGATGTAGTTGTGGTTTGCGTCCCAACCCCGCTCACCGATGAAGGCGGCCCAGATCTAGGTGCAGTAATTGGCGCAACCAAGACAATTGCCAAACACCTACATCCAGGGATGATGGTGATTTTGGAATCAACCACATACCCAGGAACAACTGATGAAGTAGTGAAACCAATTCTTGAAGAATCAGGTTTGCTAGCAGGTAAAGATTTTGATTTAGTTTTCAGTCCGGAGCGAATTGATCCAGGCAACCCTGTATACGGAATGAAGAACACTCCTAAAGTGGTTGGTGGAGATACTGCGCAATCGACCGCACGAGGTGTCGCGTTTTATGAAAAATTCGTCGACAAAGTAGTTCCAACAAGCGGAACCCGCGAAGCAGAAATGGCAAAGCTGCTCGAAAATACGTATCGACACGTCAACATCGCGCTCATGAACGAACTTGTTGAGTTTTGCAATTTACTTGGTATCGATTTATGGGATTCCATTGCTGCGGCATCAAGTAAGCCATTTGGGTATCAAGCGTTTTACCCAGGCCCAGGCGTCGGCGGACACTGCATTCCAATT
>CANLIF010000040.1 GCA_947491175.1 Actinomycetota bacterium | reverse complement strand
GCCAGCCAAGGAATGTTTGGCGCAAGTGGTTCTGGTGACACTTCTGGCTTCGGCGGCTTGGCAACTGTGGTTCCAGTACCTGCGCCATCCGAGCGTCCATTCGGTAGCTACTTCGATGAAATGGCTGACGAACTAGTTGCGGCGCTTCCAGATTTTGAATCTTCGTGGGATAAGGCAATCGAAAAAGTGGTTGTAGATCGTGAAGAGATAACGATTCATGTGCGCCCAAGTGAATTAGTTGCAGTAGCAAAAACCCTGCGTGATGAACCAGGTTTGCGATTTGAACTTTGCCTAGGTGTTAGCGGAGTTCATTACCCAGAACATAAAGATCGGGAATTGCATGCGGTTTATCATTTCCGTTCAATAACCCATAATCGTCGAATTCGACTTGAAGTTTCAGTACCAGATTCCAATCGACACATCCCTTCGATCATGTCGGTTTACCCAACTAACGACTGGCATGAACGCGAGACGTATGACTTCTTTGGAGTAATTTTTGATGGCCATCCACACTTGATTCGCATCATGATGCCAGATGATTGGCAAGGCCATCCACAACGCAAGGACTACCCACTCGGTGGCGTTCCCGTTGAGTACAAAGGTGCAACAATTCCACCTCCTGATTCTCGGAGGTCTTACAGCTAATGTCAGATACTTACTCACCAACTTACGAAACCACCGAAGGTCGCGTCCATACCGTTATGGGTCAAGACTGGGATTCAGTTCTTGGCGCTGCGCAAGGCGAGTCCGAACGAATTGTCGTCAACATGGGTCCACAGCACCCATCAACTCACGGCGTATTGCGTTTGATTTTGGAACTCGAAGGCGAATCTGTAATTGAAGCTCGTTGTGGAATTGGTTACTTACATACGGGTATCGAAAAAAATCTTGAGTACCGCACTTGGACCCAGGGCGTAACTTTCGTTACCCGCATGGATTACTTGTCACCATTCTTCAATGAGACTGCATACTGCTTAGGTGTTGAAAAACTTCTGGGAATCACTGATCAAATTCCAGAGCGCGCCCAAATCATTCGAGTAATGATGATGGAACTTAATCGTGTTTCTTCTCACTTAGTTGCCCTTGCAACCGGCGGCATGGAACTTGGCGCACTTACTGCGATGATTTTTGGCTTCCGAGAACGTGAGTCTGTTCTCGACTTATTCGAACTCGTCACTGGTTTACGTATGAACAGTGCTTACATTCGACCTGGTGGTGTGGCACAAGATTTGCCAGCCGGAGCAGAACAGCAAATTCGCGACACCATCATGGCGCTACCTCGACGCATGAAAGATACCGCTGACATGTTGGTCGACAACTCGATTTGGTTAGCCCGAACTCAGGGCATCGGCAAGTTAGATCTTGCTGGCTGCATGGCACTTGGTGTTACTGGGCCAGTATTGCGCGCAACTGGCTTGCCACAAGACCTTCGTAAAACTTCTCCGTATAGCGGTTACGAAAATTACGAATTCGATGTAATGACTCAGACAACTTCAGATGCATACGGTCGATTCTTAATTCGGTTGACCGAAATGGAACAGTCATTAAACATCGTTGAGCAATGTCTTGATCGGTTACAGCCAGGCCCAGTAATGGTTGAAGACAAAAAGATTGCTTGGCCGGCTCAATTATCAATTGGTTCAGATGGTCAAGGAAACTCACTAGATCACATTCGCCACATCATGGGCGAATCTATGGAAGCTTTGATCCACCACTTCAAACTTGTTACCGAAGGTTTCCAAGTTCCAGCCGGTCAGGTTTATAGCGCTGTTGAATCGCCACGTGGCGAACTTGGCGTACACATTGTTTCCGACGGCGGCACTCGTCCGTATCGAGTCCATTACCGTGATCCATCATTTACCAACCTGCAGGCAGTTGCCGCAATGTGTGAAGGCGGACAGATCGCAGACGTAATTGCATCCGTGGCTTCGATTGATCCAGTCATGGGAGGCGTTGATCGTTAATGTCACTTTCTGAATCAACTCGAGTACAGGCGCGCGAAATTATTTCTCGGTACCCGCACGCAAGATCAGCGTTACTACCAATGTTGCACTTAGTTCAAGCCGAAGAAGGCTATGTAAGTGCGGACGGCATCTCGTTGTGCGCAGACGAACTTTCATTAACCACTGCCGAAGTGGCAGCAGTAGCGACTTTCTACACCATGTATCACCGAAAGCCAGCTGGTGAATATCACGTTGGAGTTTGCATTAACCCTGGGTGTGGAATTCTTGGTGGCGATGCAATTTGGGAGAAGTTAAGTTCCCGGCTTGGTATTGGTCATGATGAAGTTACTCCAGATGGAAAAATCTCACTGGAACGAATTGAATGCCAAGCTGCTTGCACGCACGCGCCAGTCATGACTGCTAACTGGGAATTCTTGGACAACATGACTCCAGAATCTGCAATTGATGTAGTTGAAAAACTTGCAAGTGGAAAAGAAGTTCAGAGCACCCGCGGTCCAAAAATTCGGACCTTCAAGGAAAACGAGTTAACTTTGGCTGGATATGATGACGGCTTAGTTGATGAAGGTGTCCAAGCGGATGCGCAAATGTTGGCCGGATTGAATCGAGCCAAGGAACTTGGCCAAAGCGCACCAGGAATAAAAATATGACATTGACTCCAGTACTAAGTGCACATTGGGATGAAGCAGACTCCTACAAAATTGGTGGCTACATGCGCCATGGTGGATACACCGCTTTTAAGAAGGCATTCGCAACAGGCCCTGATGAAATCATTTCGCTGGTTAAAGATTCAGGCTTGCGTGGCCGTGGTGGTGCGGGTTTCCCTACTGGCCTGAAGTGGAGCTTTGTGCCACAAGGTGATGGCAAGCCACATTATTTAGTTGTCAATGCTGATGAATCTGAACCAGGTGCTTGCAAAGACACCCCACTCATGATGGCAAACCCACACTCACTAATCGAGGGCATAATCATTGCGGCTTATGCAATTCGGGCAAATCACGCATTCATTTATATCCGTGGGGAAATTCCCCATGTATTCCGTCGAGTAAATAATGCAATTCGTGAGGCTTATGCCGCAGGTTATCTTGGCAAGAACATCATGGGATCTGGCTTTGATCTTGAAGTTGTTCTGCATGCCGGAGCTGGCGCTTACATTTGTGGCGAAGAAACTGCGCTACTTGATTCACTTGAAGGTCGCCGCGGCCAGCCTCGACTTAAACCACCATTTCCTGCAGTCTCTGGACTTTACGCTTCGCCATCATGTGTTAACAACGTGGAGACTATTGCAAACATTCCATACCTTGTGAATAACGGCGTCGATTGGTTTAGGTCATTTGGAACTGAAAAGTCCCCAGGCTTTAAGTTGTTTTCGGTTTCTGGTCACGTAAACCGTCCAGGTATCTACGAAGCACCACTTGGAATCACAATGCGCGAACTTCTCGAGCACGCTGGGGGAGTTCGGGACGGACATAAAGTTAAGTTCTGGTTGCCAGGCGGATCTTCAGTTCCGATGCTGACTCCGGACTTACTTGATACTCCACTAACTTATGAAGACATTGCAGATGCTGGATCAATGCTTGGAACTGGCACCCCAATGATTTTTGACGAGACTACTTCTGTGGTTCGGGCAGTCACTGGTTGGCTGGCTTTCTATAAGCACGAATCTTGTGGCAAGTGCACTCCTTGTCGAGAAGGAACTTGGTGGTTAAGTGATGTCTTGCATCGATTCGAAGATGGACATGGTACCGAATCTGACCTCGATAAATTGATTGACATTTGCTCCCAAATTGCTGGGCGTTCGTTCTGTGCTTTAGGTGATGCCGCAGCAACGCCATTCCCAGCTGCACTTAAGTACTTCCGCGATGAATTCGTGCAAGCAACTAATACGCCAGCAAATGAAACCTTTGATCCGGTAGCGGCCACAGTATTTGCGGGAGCGACTCGATGACAGTAACCACGCAAACCGTCACCGTAACTGTTGATGGCGTAGTTGTCGAGGTTCCAGCTGGCACTCTGGTCATTCGAGTTGCCGAAATGTTAGGCACTGCAATTCCACGTTTCTGCGATCACCCGCTGTTAGAGCCAGTCGCGGCTTGTCGGATGTGCCTGGTTGAAATTGAAGGACAGGGCAAGCCGCAACCATCATGCGCAATCACAGTTGCTGACGGCATGGTAATCAAGACACAACACACCAGTGAAATGGCAGAAAAAGCCCAAGCTGGCGTCATGGAGTTTTTACTAATTAACCATCCACTTGATTGCCCAATTTGTGACAAGGGTGGCGAGTGCCCATTGCAAAACCAGGCCATGACAAATGGTCAAAGTGAAACAAGATTTGAAGGCACTAAGCGAACTTTTCCAAAACCAATCAATGTAAGCGCACAGGTGCTTCTTGATCGTGAGCGATGTGTATCTTGCGCTCGCTGTACCCGATTCGCAGATCAAATTGCTGGTGATCCATTTATTGAATTATTAGAGCGCGGTGCAAAACAACAAGTAGGCACTTCTGAAGATCAGCCGTTTGATTCTTATTTTTCTGGCAATACAATTCAAATTTGTCCAGTTGGCGCATTGACTAGTGCCAAGTATCGTTTCCGCTCTCGCCCATTTGATTTGGTCAGCACACCAACGGCATGTGAACACTGCGCAAGTGGATGCACGCTTCGCACTGACGTTCGTCGCAATACAGTTATGCGTCGGTTGGCCTGGGACACCCCTGAAGTAAACGAAGAATGGAATTGCGATAAGGGTAGATTTGCATTCCCTTACACAAATGAAGGTCGCCTAACACATCCATTAGTACGCGATGATTCCGGTAATTTAGTTCCGGCATCTTGGCCAGAGGCATTGCGAGTCGCGGCTGCCGGTCTAGTAACGACTGGGAAAGCTACTGCAGTATTAAGTGGTGGGCGAGTAACCGTTGAAGACGCCCAGGCTTACGCATCATTTGCTAGAGATGTTCTTGGAACCAAAGATGTTGACTTCCGAGCTCGCGCAGTCAGCCATGAAGAAACCGCATTCTTGGCTAACCATGTTGCAAGCAAGTCACTTGACGTTACTTATGGTGATTTAGAAGCCGCAAAGAGCGTGCTTTTGGTTTCATTTGAGCCAGAAGACGAATCTCCAATTGTTTTCTTACGGCTTCGCAAAGCCGCATTGAGTGGCACAACAAAGGTTTACGCAGTTGCACCATATACAAGTGCCGGACTTGCCAAGATGAAGGGAACTTTACTTGTTGCCGGTCCACGCGAAGAAGTTTCCGTAATTGCTTCTGCGACAAATCATCTTTCCAGCGACAGTGTCGTATTAGTTGGAGAACGTGCGGCCCAAACCCCAGGTGCGTTAGCAGCAGTTGCCGAACTAGTTACCAAAACTGGCGCCAAGTTAGCTTGGATACCAAGACGGGCTGGTGATCGGGGTGCTCTTGATGCGGGTCTGCTTCCAATTGATGGGCGAAACACTTCTGAAATTGTTGCCGCCACTGGATCGGCCATTAAGGGATTGGTAGTTGGTGGCGTTTCACCTGAAGATGTTGACGGCGACTTGATGGCTGCGATTGCAAAAGCGCAGTTCGTTGTTTCACTTGAAACTCGTCACACCAAAATCACGGCTGAAGCTGATGTGGTTTTGCCTGTTGCAGTCGTAACTGAAAAAGCTGGAACATTTAGAAACTGGGAAGGCCGCGATAGAAGTTTCCCTGCAGTGACTCCAACCCCGGGCGCCCTAAGCGATGCTGAGGTTTTAACTGAGTTAGCCCGTGAACTTGGAAAATCAATTTCGGTTTCTGATTTCTGGCCGGGTGTAAATAAACCTGCACTGAAGGCTGATTCAGCATCAGCTGAATCAGTAGGCACCGGGCAGGCAATCCTTTCAACCTGGCGCCACTTACTCGATAAGGGTTCCTTGCAAAGTGGTGAACCGTATCTTGCTGCTACTGCCAGAGTTGCAGTAATTCGAGTAAGCCCAGCTACCGCGCAACAACTTAGTTTGGTTGACGGCGCCACAGCGACCGTTAGCTGTTGTGGTAGCAGTGCCAGTGCACCGCTAATTGTCACTGCTGGAATGGCCGAAGGTGTTGTCTGGTTGCCAGCAAACAGCGAAGGCAGTTCATTGAATTTGCCATCCGGTTGCATTGTTGAAGTTTCTCAGGGAGGCAACTGATGTTTCACTCTGAAGCACAAGGTGATCTAGGCATCTTCGGAAATGATCCGGCTGCAGTAATCGCAGTTAAGGTACTAGGAATTTTTGTCATCATGGTAGTTATGACTTTGCTAACCATCTGGGCAGAGCGTCGCATCGTGGGCCGCATGCAGATGCGGATCGGACCTAACCGCGTAGGACCATTTGGTCTACTGCAGTCCCTAATGGATGGCATCAAGTTAGCGCTGAAGGAAGAAATCATTCCTAAGGGCGCACACCTAGCGGTTTATACAATTGCCCCGGTCATTGCAGCGACAACTGCATTCTTAACATTTGCCGTAATTCCACTTGGACCGCAGGTTTCGATTTTCGGAACTGTTACCCCACTTCAGTTAACGGACTTCCCAGTATCAGTCCTTTACGTACTAGCAATTGCCTCAGTTGGAATTTATGGAATCGTGCTTGCTGGCTGGTCTTCTGGTTCGATTTATCCGCTACTAGGCGGACTGCGTTCTTCGGCGCAGATGATCAGCTATGAAATCGCAATGGGCCTTTCATTTGTTGCGGTGTTCCTTTACGCGCAGTCAATGTCGACTTCTCAGATCGTCGCTGCCCAAGAGCCAATGTGGTACATCGTGCTGTTGTTACCGTCATTCATCATTTACACCACTGCCATGGTTGGCGAAACTAACCGAGCACCGTTTGATTTACCGGAAGCGGAAGGCGAATTAGTAGGTGGCTTCCACACTGAGTATTCATCTTTAAAGTTTGCGCTCTTTTTCTTAGCCGAATACGTAAACATGGTTACCGTGTCAGCGCTTGCTACAACACTGTTCCTTGGTGGATGGCGCGCTCCTTGGCCAATCTCGCTATGGGATCAAGCCAACGTTGGTTGGTGGCCAATGCTGTGGTTCTTTGGCAAGGTGTTCGCGTTCATATTCGTGTTTATCTGGCTTCGAGGCACACTGCCACGTTTGCGTTATGACCAATTCATGAAGTTCGGCTGGAAAGTCTTGATACCAGTTTCCATTGCATGGATTTTGATCGTTGCAGTTGCTCGCTACCTTAGAAACACTGGTGGCCTAGAGTCCCGCAACTTGCTGTTTGCTGCCAGTGCAGTGCTGATTTTTATTGTCGTGATTTCTTACCTTATAGATTTGCGTCGCAAGAAATCTGATGAAATTGCAGAGCAACGGATCGCACTTGAATCAGAGCAAGAATTCGATCCATTTGCTGGTGGCTTCCCAGTTCCGCCAATGCCAGGCCAGGTTGCTCAGCAATCTCGCCGAGTTAAAACAACTATCTCGAGTGGCACCACTGCACCGCAGACCACATCGGAAACTACGGAGGGCACCAATGTCTAAAGTTCCACAAGTTATCCGGGGATTCGGTGTCACTTTCTTGTCAATGTTCAAGAAGGTAACAACAGAGCAGTACCCAGAAGAGCGCGACAAGTATCCACCAAAGCCACGCTTCCACGGTCGTCATCAGCTCAACCGTCATCCAGATGGTTTAGAGAAGTGCATTGGCTGTGAGTTGTGTGCGTGGGCCTGTCCAGCCGATGCAATTTATGTCGAAGGTGCTGACAATAGTGAAGAGGAACGATTCTCACCAGGGGAACGCTACGGGCGCACTTATCAAATTAATTACTTGCGCTGCATTCTTTGTGGACTTTGCATCGAAGCCTGTCCAACTCGTGCCTTAACAATGACCAACGAATACGAGTTGGCAGATGACAGCCGCGAAAAATTGATCTTTACCAAGGAAGATTTACTTGCTCCGCTTTTAGCAGGAATGGAACTTCCGCCACACGACATGGCGCCTGGTACAACTGCGATTGATTACTACGAAGGCAAAGTTGGCAGTAGTCCAACACCAACCACAGTAAAAGTTGGTGACGAATAGTGAATGGTGAGAGCGTAGTTTTTTGGGTCTCGGGTACGTTCGCTGTAATTGGCGCAGTTGGCATGGTGGTCTCCAAGAAAGCCGTCCACAGTGCATTGTGGGTCGCGTTCGCAATGATAAATATCGCAGTGCTTTATTTCGCACTTGAAGCTCCATTTCTTGGAACCACACAAATCATTGTTTATACCGGCGCAATCATGATGCTATTCCTTTTTGTTTTGATGATCGTTGGTGTGGACTCCTCGGATTCACTTTTGGAAACCATCAAGGGTCAAAGACTTTTAGCTGGACTGTTTGCGTTAACTTTTGGTGGCGTAATTGTTTCATCAATTACCAGCACCTTAGCTTCACCATCAGCAGGTTTAGCGTATGCCAACGCTAGCTATGGCGGTCACATGCAAGCCTTAGCAAGTTTTATTTTCGGAACCTACCTATTTGCATTTGAAGTTTTGTCAGCACTTCTAATTACTGCAGCACTTGGTGCGATGGTTTTGGCGCACAACGAAAGATGGACACCTCGAAAAACTCAGGATCAACTGCAGCGAGAGCGCACCCTGGGTAATCATGTGACTCCAATGCCAGCACCGGGCGTACTTGCTAGAAACAACTCCGTTGATACCCCAGCATTACTACCTGATGGCACAACTTCAATTGACTCCCTCCCAAATGTTTTCCGCGGCGAAGGCCAACTCTCCAAGCCCAACTCGATTGAGGAGGCAGGCAAGTGAATCCAAATAATTACCTAATCCTGGCTGCCATTCTCTTTACGATTGGCGCCTATGGCGTATTAGTTCGCAGAAATGCAATCATCGTTTTTATGAGCGTCGAGTTAATGCTTAATGCTGCAAATCTTGCGTTTGTTGCTGCTGCCCGTAACACCGGAACTATTGATGGTCTAGTGATTGCATTCTTCGTAATGGTAGTTGCGGCAGCTGAAGTCGTTGTTGGTCTAGCAATTATCGTCACAATTTTCCGAACTCGTCGATCGGCCTCGATCGATGAAGCAAGCCTGATGAAGTACTAAAGGAACTGAACATGATTGCCGCTCTTATTGGTTTGCCGTTACTTGGCGCCACAGTGCTCTTGCTCGGGGGCCGTCGTACCAACGTTTGGGGACATTTCTTAGCCGTTGCAATGTCAGCCACTTCATTCCTGCTTGGTGCATTTTTATTCATTCAAATGGCTGGAAAATCCGAAGAAGAGCGTGAAGTCGGCCAGCATTTGTTCGATTGGATTTCGGTAGGAGCGCTTCAAGTCCCATTCGGACTACATCTAGATCAGTTATCGATCGTTTTCGTTTTGTTGATTACTGGTGTTGGAACTTTGATTCACATTTATTCAATTGGTTACATGGAACACGATCCAAATCGCCGCCGGTTCTTTGCGTATTTGAATTTGTTTGTGGCTGCCATGTTGCTTTTGGTTCTTGCCGATAACTACTTCTTGTTATATGTCGGATGGGAAGGCGTAGGCCTTGCTTCCTATTTATTGATTAGTTTCTACCAACAAAAACCAAGTGCAGCCACGGCCGGTAAGAAAGCCTTCATTGTTAACCGTGTTGGTGACGTGGGTCTTTCCCTTGCAATCATTCTGATGTTTGTAACGTTTGGCACCGTAACTTTTGAGGGTGTTAATGCGGCAGCCGAATCAGGATCCCCATCAACAATTACCTGGATAGGGCTTGCACTTCTATTGGCAGCCTGTGGAAAGAGCGCTCAGTTCCCATTGCAATCCTGGCTACTTGATGCAATGGAAGGCCCAACTCCAGTTTCGGCTCTTATTCACGCCGCAACTATGGTTACCGCTGGCGTCTATTTAATTGTCAGGGCGCACGCGATCTTTGATTTATCTGAAACTGCGCGAACTGCTGTCGTGGTAGTTGGTGCAATCACTCTCTTACTTGGTGCATTCATCGGAACTGCAAAGGACGATATCAAGAAGGGCTTGGCAGGTTCGACAATGAGCCAAATTGGCTACATGGTGCTAGCAGCTGGCCTTGGACCTGTTGGTTATGTCTTTGCAATTTTCCACTTACTTACCCACGGCATGTTCAAAGCAGGCTTATTCCTTGGAGCAGGTTCGGTCATGCACGGGATGCATGACGATGTGAACATGCGACACTACGGCGCCCTACGCACCATGATGAAAATTACCTATGCAACTTTTGCACTTGGGTTCTTGGCAAT
>CANLIF010000039.1 GCA_947491175.1 Actinomycetota bacterium | reverse complement strand
TGACCGATAGCAACGTAGATGCACTTAACCTGCTTCTTCTTGTCACCGGACTTCCAGTTCTCGCGCTGGTTAAGAATGGTGTCAATTGCGACTGCGGTCTTACCGGTCTGGCGGTCACCAATAATTAGCTGACGCTGGCCACGACCAATAGCAGTCATCGCATCGATGGCTTTAAGGCCAGTTAGCATCGGCTCCTTAACCGGTTGACGCTGTACAACTGTTGGCGCCTGAGTTTCAAGTGCGCGACGAGCCTCGGCAACGATTGGGCCAAGACCATCGATTGGGTTACCAAGTGGATCAACTACGCGACCTAGGAAGCCATCGCCAACTGGAACCGAAAGGATCTCGCCAGTGCGCTTTACGCTTTGACCTTCGGCGATCTTGGAGCCATCTCCGAGAAGAACTGCACCGATCTCGCGAACGTCAAGGTTCAAAGCTAAGCCCTTAAGGCCGCCTTCAAACTCAAGCAATTCGTTTGTCATGGTGGAATGCAAGCCTTCAACGCGAGCAATACCGTCACCGGTCTGGGTTACCTGTCCGACTTCTTCGCGCGAAGTTCCAGCCGTAAACGACTCAACATTGCGAGCGATAGCGTCGCGGATCTCATCCGGGCGGATCGAGAGTTCCGTCATGGTGTCCTGCTTTCTTCTTGTTAGTTATTGCTTGTTAATTCGAGGGAATTTGTATTCGGGTTACGCCAACAGAGTTCTGCGGGCACTTTCAAGTCGAGCTGAGATTGAACCATCAATTACGTCTTCTCCGATGGTTACAGAAATTCCACCCAGTACAGCTGGGTCAATTGCCACATTGATTCTTACGCTCTTACCAGTGATCTTCGACAACGCTGCAGACAGTCGACTAGTTTGGTTCGCATCCAAGTTCACAGCTGATCTAACTTCAGCAACAACTTGATTGCGCTGTTGCGCGGCTAAGTTGCCAAGTGTTTCTAATACCGAGTCAACACGTCGACCACGTAAGTGTCCAGCTACGTGTTTGATTAAGCCCAAAGTGATTACATCAACTTTGCTTCCAATCAAGTCGCCAACAATTGCGGACTTAGTTTGCGAGCTAAGCGATGGGTCAGTAAGTGTCATTTGCAGTTCTGGTGAGGCTTGAACAGCTCGCCCAAAGTGGAAAAGTTCACTTTCCACTCGGTCAAGAGATCCAGCCTTATCTGCAGCAACAAAAGCGGCTTGGGAACCAAGTAACTCGACTGCATCTACCAAATCGGTATCAGAAGACCAGCGAGACGCGACAATTTCACTCAGCACATCAACTGTTAGGGCACTAACTTTTGATCCAAACACGTCATTGATTAGCGCACTGCGAACCGCACTTGGCGCTCCACTATCGGCCAAGTTTTGACGAAGGGATTTTTCCCCCGCCAGAACATCGGCAGCCGCAAGTAACTCAGCAGAAAGAGCGGACAGATCGCCCTGACCGGAACGGGAGCGAAGAGTCTCCTGAACCAAAGCCAAACTATTGCGGGATGCACCAATCATTACTTGGCTGCCTCAACTTCAAGGTCTGCGATAAAGCGATCGACTGAAGCGCGAGCGCGAGCATCATCAGTAAGGGATTCCCCTACAACTTTGCTGGCAAGCGTTAATGCCAATTCACTTACATCGCGACGTAGCGATGCCATTGCTTGACTTCGCTCGGCTTCAATTTGAGCCTGAGCGCGCTCAGTAACTGATGCGGCAGCCGCGGCTGCTTCACCACGAGCATTTTCAATCATGACGATTTTCTCGGATTGTGCTTCAGCTCTAATGTTTGCAGCTTCACCACGAGCGTCTGCTAACTGGGCACGATATTCCTCAAGCATGGCAGCTGCCTCTGCTTGAGAATTCTCGGCGCGAGCAAGTCCGCCTTCAATTGCGTCGGCGCGCGCTTCCAGTGTCTTGCTGATTGCAGGAAATGCAAACTTTGCAAGCGCGAAGAAAACTATGCCGAACGCAAGTGTTCCAATAATCAATTCATCTAGCGGCAGGCGCAAGATGTTGACTTCGGATTCAGCAGCGATGATGTTAAACACGGTAGGTCAAACCTCGATTTGAATTAAGCACCAAAAACGAATGGGACAACGAAGCCGATTAGAGCCAAAGCTTCGGTTAGCGCAAAGCCAAGAATCATGTTCTGGCGGATAACGCCGTAAGCCTCTGGCTGACGAGCAATCGCCTGCACGCCGTTACCGAAGATGATTCCGATACCAACGCCTGGACCGATAGCTGCAAGGCCGTAGCCAATTGAACCGATTGAGCCGGTTACTTCTGCTAGCACTGACATAACTTATTCCTTCTGTCGTGAGTTACTGGCTTGTCCAGTAACTCAGGTTTACTTTCTGTTTTGCAAGTTCCAATCGATTGCGCAATTGGAAAATCTTAATGTTCTGCGTGTAACGAACCACCAATGTAAACGGCGGTCAAAAGCGTGAAAATGAAAGCCTGAAGTCCTTGAATGAACATTTCAAATCCAGTTAGGACCACGGTAACGCCAAATGAAGTGACGGATCCCAAGACTCCGATTACTGACGGGGAGATTAAGTAGTAGGCAGCCAAAGTGAATGTCGTTAGGAGTAAGTGTCCAGCGAACATATTTGCAAACAAACGAATTGCTTGGGTAACTGGTCGAGTTACTACGAGCTGAAGTAATTCAAGTGGGGCAAGCAAGACGTACATTGCCTTTGGCACACCCGGTGGGAACATGGCCGCGGTGAAGAACTTGATTGGTCCTTGGGTTTTCATTCCGATGTACATGTAGGTGCCGTAAACCATAAGTGTTAATGCAACTGGGAATGCCAAGCTAGACATGATTGGGAATTGCGCGCCAGGAATTACACCCATCAAGTTTGAAATCCAGACGAAGAAGAAAAGTGATCCTAGGAATGGTACAAAGCGGTCGCCATCCTTACCAATAACTTCGCGGGCAATTTGATCACGCACAAATAAGTAGGCCTGTTCACCCAAGGATTGCAACTTGCCTGGAATCATTTTGCGCGGGCGCGCTGCTGCTAAGAAAAAAGTAGCAACAATGATTGAAACCAGCGCGGCAAGGATTGAAGTTTTGCCAATCACAAAATCCATGCCGAAAATATTTAAAGTTGCGTAAGGCTCAAGGAAAAAGATTTCAGCATTCGGTGCCGGAAAACCGCAACCTGAATTCAAGTGAGGTGTCACGGGACATGAAGTGTCACCGCTGAACTTAACTACACTCATTGCTGGTCTTTCCTCCGGTCACTCGTAGTGGTGTTTCGATCCATAGCCGAAACGCGTGCGTAGGTGAGGTAAAGCGCTAAACCAATTCCAAGAATCGATCCAGCAGCAACAAAAACATTTTGGTGTCCGAACTTTTGCCCAAGCAACCAACCAAGTCCGCCGTACAGCAACAACCCGGCAGTCAAATTACCAACTGAACGCCAGGCCATATCCGATGTTTCGCGGTTGTCGTTGCTGCTGGGGAATTCAGCTCCGTCTGCCTTCATTGCTTCGCCAGATTATCAGGTAATTCCGGGGGCACAGAACTGACCCCTGACTTTGCGAATAATTTCACAAGGTCACAAATCTTTAGGCTCGGAAGTGTCAATCGGGCGGATATCTGGGCCGGATCCTGGCTCAACATAAAGTACCTTTGCGGTGGCAAATGCCCAGGTTTCGGCAACTAGCCAAACCACAGTGCACGAGACAATAGTTGCGGCAAATACCTTGGTATCGAAGGCTTGCGTGTCTTTAAAGATAAGTAATAAAACAAACAACACAGCCACTTTGACCAGGTAAAGCAGCAAGGCCATTGATGTGGCAATACCTGGATTTGTCCGAATTACTTTATCTAGTGCAAGTTGTCCAACCGCGAAGAAAATCACCACCAGAAGTGTTCCGAAAATACCCGCGACCAGTCCCTTGGTGTTGCTGGAGATAAATCCGGTGATTGTCGCTAAGGCTCCAACTACGAAAGTTGGAGCAGCTGCTCGAAGGATAAGTCGTTGGCTTGTCATAGAAGTAAGTCTCTCATTTTGTGTTTGGCGACTTCATTGCGGTACCTATTCAGATCCTTGCCCCAGTTTGGGTGCGCGGCGGGTTTAGCACCCAGCTTGCAAGTGCGACCACGCCTAGTCCTGCCCCTAATCCAGTGATCCAAATTGGGACAAACGCGGTACTTACTGCGCCAAATGCTAAGAGCCCAGAAAATGCGGTCATGATTAAAACTGCGCGCTCTTGCCCATGACCTAACTTAAGTAGGCGGTGATGTAAGTGCTCTTTGTCTGGGGAAAACGGCGAACGACCTTTTCGAGTTCGTCTTACCACTGCCAAAAGTAAATCCAGCAGTGGTACCGCCAAAATTGAAAGCGGAAGCACGATAGGTAAGAATGCTGGAAGTAACGTCCCGCCGCTTAATCCGCCTGGATCAACTTGACCAGTGAGCATGATCGAAGACGCCGCCATCAATAGTCCAATCAGCATTGAACCGGTATCCCCCATAAACACTCGGGCCCGATACCAATTGTGTGGCAAGAATCCGGCGCACATTCCAATCAAGGATGCAGAGATCAATGTTGCTAAGGCAGCTCGCTGGTAACCGTTGGCAACCGATAGGAAATAGGAATATGCAAAGAATGCACCTGAACCAACTAAAACTATGCTGGCTGCCAGTCCATCTAATCCATCAACCATGTTCACTGCGTTAATACTTACCAATACGACAAGAACTGTCAGCAGAACTGAAGTTGTTGAATCCAAAATAAAAGTGCCACGAATTGGTAGCCAAACTAAAGTGACGCCTTGCATGGCCATAGTTCCAGCTGCCAAAACTTGGCCGACCAGTTTCGTTGGTGCGTCCAAACCAAACTTGTCATCCAGTAGCCCCAAGACGACGATGATTAGGCAGCCAACCAGCAATGCGTAAATCTGTCGCCGGTCAGTAAATATTGTTGACATTAAAGGCAGCTGGCTTGCCAGAATTATGGCGACCCCAAGACCGGCAAACATGGCCAATCCGCCCCACCGCGGCGTTGGGAAGATATGCACGTCACGATCCCTGACATCAGCCATTGCGCCAAAGCGGATTGCCAAGGCCCGGGCTGAAGGAGTTAGTAAATATGTGACGGCAGCAGCAGCGGCCAAACACAATAAATACTCACGCATAACGAAAGGTTAGACCCCATTAACTATGGACGCGGGTATGCCGGGAACTTCGCAGTTAGATCTAGAACCTCAGCCTTGATTTCCGCATGAACTGCAGGATTATCAGACTTAACCGCGCGACCAATCATTTTTGCAATAGTGGCCATCTCTGGAACGCCCATACCTTGAGTAGTAAGTGATGGCGTTCCAACACGAATACCTGAGGTTACGGCCGCTGGTTTTGGATCATAAGGAATTGAGTTCTTGTTCAAAACAATTCCAGAGGCACCAGTGCGCTGCTCTGCATCTTTGCCTGATACATCAATTCCTTGCAGATCTAGCAACGCCAAGTGAGTATCCGTGCCACCAGTAACTGGGCGCATGCCCTCAGCGGCTAGGCCTGCAGCTAGAGCCTGGGCATTAACGATGACATCCTTTGCATACTTTTGGTATGCCGGTGTTGCACATTCTTTAAGTGCAACTGCCTTGGCTGCAACTACGTGCATCATTGGGCCGCCCTGCATCATTGGGAATACTGCTTTATCAATCGCAGCTGCATGCTGCTCTTTGCACAAAATCATTCCGGAACGCGGACCGCGCAAAACTTTGTGAGTTGTGAAGGTGACTACATCTGCGTAAGGAACTGGGGACGGAATTGCCTTGCCAGCAATTAGACCAATGATGTGAGCCGCATCGACATGCATAATCGCACCTACTTCATCTGCGATCTCACGAATTGCCTTGAAGTCAATTAAGCGTGGGATTGCAGAGCCACCAGCAATAATCATCTTTGGCTTGTGCTCACGCGCTAGATCGCGCATTTTATCATAATCAATGTTCTCGGTGCCTTCAGCAACACCATAATGAACTGGGTTGAACCACTTGCCAGAATATGAAACGCCAGCGCCATGAGTTAAGTGACCGCCGTGTGGAAGTGCCATAGCAAGGTAGGTGTCACCAGGCTTAAGGAATGCGCCAAAGACTGCAATGTTTGCACTAGCACCTGAGTGTGGCTGCAAGTTTGCGTGATCTGCGTCGAATAACGACTTCGCACGGGCAATACCAATGGTCTCTGCTACGTCAACGACTTCACAACCACCGTAGTAACGCTTACCTGGGTAACCTTCGGCGTATTTGTTGCTAAGTGTTGAACCAAGTGCTGCTAAAACCGCTGGTGAGGTGTAATTCTCTGATGCAATCAACTGAATACCAGTTCGCAAGCGCTCTAATTCATCCAACAGAATATTTGCGATTTCTGGATCGGTTGTGTTTAATTCGTCAAACTCAGCTCCGAAAAAAGTGTTGCTCATGATTTTTACCTTTAACGCTTGGGCCGCAGGTGCGCGGTTTCCCAATTCTAAGGGCTGATGGCTTAAGACGCAGTTGCGTCAATGATCGAAGGCATAACTCCGCGCAGTTGACTCAAAGTCAGTTCGCCCTTTCGAACCAGCCGAACCTGGTCCGTCGTCGCATCGATAACCGTTGAAATACGTTGGGTTAATGCTCCAGCATCTAAGTAAATACCTACAAGATCTGCCAAAGTAAGTTGTGCTTGTTCCACAGTTTGGATCGACGGGCTTCCAACTATTTGGGCACCTGTCATAACTGATGGTCCAATTCCAGAAAGGACTGCTTGGGCTACCTCATGATGTGGAACCCGCACCGCTAGCGCTGAGCCTGCCTGCCCGATGTTCCAGGACAACGAATCTTGGGCAATTGTTAGCAGGGTCAGTGGGCCTGGCCAAAGCGCGCTGGCTAAGTCGTTCGCAAGTGTGGAAAAGTTTGCAACACCGCGAATAGTTTCGATCGAACCAGCGGAAATCGGTAACGCGATATCTGAGGTTTGCTGCTTTGCTGCCCGCAATTTCGAAATTGCACTGGAATTAAACGCGTCACAAATTAGGGCATAAGAAGTGTCTGTTGGAATTACTGCAAGGTCGCCATTCTTTACGGCGGTTATTGCGGCCTGGATTGCTAGTTGAACATCCGCAACGGAAGCCGACTCATCAACCTTAAAAACTTGTGACATGTAACTATCTTCCTACGCTTGCATTGATTGATCTAATTGCAGTGGTGAATCTAGGAAGTTGGTTGTAATCCAAATTATCCGTTATTTCGCTCCAGACATTGGCCATGTCTTGAAACAACGCTGGCATACTCTGGCCTTGCACATCTGCATGTTCCATGCCAATGAACCCACCCGGTTTCAGCAAGTTGGCTGCGACTAAAACAACTTCGTGGGCAACATCTAGTCCATCTAAGCCACTGAAAAGTGCAATTGCTGGATCGTGGTCTCGGGCTTCGGGATCACGCGGAATCATTTGACTAGGAATGTAAGGCGGATTGGAAACTACTGCATCAACACGATTTGCAAGATCGCTTAGCAAAGACTGATTACCCGCATTGCCATGATGTACAACTACATGCGAATCAACAGCTTCAAGTTGTGCTGCATAGTCGACAACGTTGTGGGCTAGCCACTTAACTGCATCGTCGGATAGCTCGACAGCATGAACCGTGGTACCAGGTACTTCCAGCGCCAAGGAAAGCGCAATCGCTCCACTGCCGGCGCAGAGATCAACTGCAATACGTGGCGAGTCCAGATTTTTCAAGTATCTAATTGCTGCCTCAACAAGTAACTCGGTCTCTGGTCTTGGAACAAATACTCCAGGACCTACGGCAAGTTCTAAATGCCGGAAGTATGCAACACCGGTGAGATGTTGAAGTGGAACTCGATTTGCGCGCCGAGCAACTAAATTTTCGAAATCAAGGAGTTGTTGATCTGTAATCACTATGACTGTCGCTAATTCAGTTCTATCAACGCCAACAACATGGGCCAGAAGTAACTCGGCATCTACCTGAGGGCTTGAGACGTTCGCCTCGATCAGCAAAGTAGTTGCCTTGCTTAACGCGGTCCCCAATTTGGAATTCATGAGCAATTAGTCACCCAAAGTTGCTAGGCGTTCCTTAGTATCCGCTTCAATGCAGGCACTGATAACTGGATCCAGGTCACCGTTCATTACTGCATCAAGATTATTACTCTTAAAGCCAACTCGGTGATCTGCCAATCGGTTTTCTGGGAAGTTATAGGTTCGAATGCGCTCGGAGCGATCTACTGTTCGCACCTGACTCTTACGAGCATCAGATGCCGCAGCCATTGCTGCTTCTTGTGCTGCCGCCAACATGCGAGCCCGAAGAATGCGCATTGCAGATTCTTTATTCTGCAACTGTGATTTTTCGTTCTGACACGAAACCACAATTCCAGTAGGCATGTGAGTGATTCTTACCGCGGAGTCGGTGGTGTTAACGCTCTGGCCACCAGGACCAGAAGAGCGAAACACGTCAATTCTAAGATCGTTTGGATCAATGGTTACATCCACTTCTTCGGCTTCTGGAAGTACCAATACTCCAGCCGCCGATGTATGGATGCGACCCTGTGATTCAGTTACTGGTACTCGTTGAACTCGATGTACGCCACCTTCAAACTTTAAGTTTGCAAATGGTGCATCCTCTGGGGCAACTACACCTTTTGACTTAACAGCGATTGCAATATCTTTGTAGCCACCCATATCAGATTCTTCAGCTTCCAGAACTTGAGTTACCCAGCCGCGCTTTTCGGCAAACTTTAAATACATTCGCATTAAGTCTCCAGCAAAAAGCGCAGACTCTTCACCGCCAGCACCTGCTTTGATTTCAAGAATCACATCGTTGCCATCCATCGGATCGCGCGGGATTAACATTTCTTGAAGTTTTTCGGCAGCAGTGTCGCGCGCAATTGCCATCTCTTCGGCTTCGGCCAAGAATGCGGCATCTTCGTCACCCATTTCGCGGGCCGCAATTTCATCTTCGCGAAGTTGAATCCATTCCCGATATTTAGCAACCACAGGCTTAAGTTCAGCATGACGCTTTCCAATCCGACGTGCTTCATTTGGATTGCTGTGTGTTGCGGGATCGCTGAGTTTAACTTCTAGTTCATCTAACTCAGTAACCATCGCCTCAACTTTGTTGAAGTCTTGTGCCATTAGGTGTCCTTAGATAGGTATTGCTAAAAGTTATACAGAGATAAAAAATGAGGCGCTGTCATTATCCGAAGATAACGACAACACCTCATCTAGAGAGCTAGGACTGCTTACCGAAGCGCTTCTCGAACTTGGCAACGCGGCCACCAGTGTCAAGAATCTTTTGCTTGCCGGTGTAGAACGGGTGGCAAGCACTGCAAACGTCGGCATGAATAGTGCCGCTCTTTTGCGTGCTGCGTGTGGTGAACGTGTTTCCGCAACCACAAGTAACTGTGGTGTCTACGTACTCTGGATGAATGCCAGTCTGCACGGATTTCTCCTTATTAATACTGTGATCGGGTCGCAGGCTCGGATGCCTTACGTGAACCGACTAACCCCTGTATTCTGCCAGTTTTCGGGGATTCCTACAAAACGCCCAGTTATTGGTGCAAGTTGGTGGGAAGCAACCCGTTGGGAATAGCCTAAGTTTCATGTTCACGCGCCAAGATGCCCTAGACCTCGACGCCAATGATCCATTGGCCAAATACCGAGAACGGTTCATTTTTACTGATCCAGAAGTTTGCTATTTGGATGGTAATTCTCTTGGACGTCTGCCGAAATCAACTGTGGAATCAATCAACAAGTTTTTGATTGAGGGCTGGGGAGCCAAGATTGTCGATGGCTGGGCCGAGTGGATTGATAAGGCCGAAACTACTGGTGACTTGATTGGACGAGCAGCGCTAGGAGCTGGGGCCGGCCAGACACTTGCCATGGATACGACCAGCGTAAATTTTTATCGACTAGTACGAGCTGCAATAACCGCGCAACCTGGGCGACGAACCATCATTACCGATGAAGCGAACTTCCCTACCGATCGATACATCATGCAAGGTATTGCTGACGAACTTGATCTCAATCTTGTGATAATCCCGAATGAACTTCTGGAACATTCCACTGGTGATTCATTTAGCGATGAATTGGTAACGCCAGAAATTCTGAAACCATATCTAAATCATGACGTTGCACTCGTAACACTTTCGGTAGTTGCCTACCGATCAGGTGCACTGCACAACATCAAAGAACTCACTGATTTGGTTCGTGAATGCGGTGCGCTAATGATTTGGGATGCAAGCCACGCTGTTGGCGCGGTGGATATGCAGTTTGATCGTGATGGTGTGGATTTAGCGGTCGGCTGTACCTACAAGTATGGAAACTCCGGACCAGGATCACCAGCGTGGTTGTATGTGAGTAAG